>DASPQS010000001.1:0-13751 GCA_035624865.1 Binataceae bacterium (SeqCode)
GAACGGAAATTATTGCCGAGGACCTCGGCGTGATTCCGCCCTTCGTCCGTGCGACTCTGGCCCGGCTCGCGATCCCCGGCTACAAGGTCTTCCGCTGGGAGAAAGAAGGGTGGGGCACGCCGCACGAGCGCTTCCTCAATCCCGCAAGTTATCCCGAGGTCTCGCTGGCAACCACCGGCACCCATGACACCGAAACCCTCGTACAATGGTGGCGCGAGATAAGTGCGGACGAACGGGCGCGTCTGGCTCAGGCGTTGGAATTCAGGGGCCATACGCCCTCGCACAGCCCTAAACTGAGCGCACACACCCGGGACCTGATCCTTGAATCGCTTTACGCGTCGCCCTCTCGTCTCGTGGTTGTCCCGACACAGGATTTGTTCGGATGGACCCGCAGGATCAATACGCCCGGCACAGTGAACCGTCGTAACTGGAGCTGGCGGCTGCCCTTCGAAATCGAGCAGGCTACTGACCGACCGAAGGTTCGCGCGCGTGTGGAGAAGATTCGCGCGCTCGCAACGCGCAACGGCAGATTCGTGCCGGGGCAGGCTTGACGTAATCGACGACCGGTCAGGACCGTGCGACGCGTTGCGGCCGGAGGCGGATCGCCTCCGCGTTCGCGTCGTACGATACCCCGACCACGTCTGTGCTGAACCAGTAACTCGCGACAATCATCATGATCAGGCAAAGAAACTCCAACTGCTTGATGGAGTCGCTGTAGGCGGGGAAGATCCGCAACGCGTCCCCCACCAACGCTGTCAGAATGAAGCTGCCGCCGGTCATTCCCAGACATCGCCCCGACGCCCTTCCCTGGTTGGCCGCCTGTGCCATTTGCGCGATCGGGATCAGCATCAGCACCATGTAATGGAACCACGCCGTCGGTGATAGCGCGACCGAAGCCGCAACCCAGAACGACAGAATCCGCCAATCGGCATCCTCCTTGTCCTTGCCCGCGGTTGCCGACAACAGCGCGAACACGACAACCGCGTCGGCCACGCCAATCGCGATCCGCCTGATGATATCGAGGCCTCCTCCTAGCGAAGCCCCGCCCAAATACCAGAAAGCCCGTGAGACCACGGCAGCGATCGCGATGTTGGCGCTGTTCAAGTACCAGCGCTGCTCGGTCAGGAAATTAACGCCCGTGTGGAGAAACCCTAGACTATTCGTGAGTCCCAGCGCGGCAATGGTGAGCGCTGCTCCTATGATCAAACCGCCCGCCATGAACCTCAAAGCCCGCCAGCGGTTCTTGAAAAGCAGATAGAATCCGAGCAGCAGGGGAAACACGCGCATCAACCCCGCGACCGCGAGGAACAGCCCTGCCCACCCATCGTACTTTCGCTCCAGGCAGCGCATCATCGCCGCCAGTAAGAACAGAACAATCACCTTGTTTTGGGCGATCGCGAAATTGTTCCCGACCGGTGCATAGACCATCGCCAGACCCGCCAGGGTCAGCGCCAGGTGCTTTGGCAGGTTGGAAAATCGAGGGGCAAACAATAACACCAGCGCGCCGGCGAAGGCCGTAAAATTGATCCCTTGCCAGACCCAGTAGGCGCGATGAATTTCCATGAGAGTTAACGGCTCAAATGCGAGCAGAAACGTCGGCGGGTCTGTGGCCTGACTGATATAGCCGGTCTCCAAACCCAGGCGATGAGCGGTAGCCGCGAGGTCCGCGGTGTACGGGTTCACGCCATGTCGCAAGAGCAATCCGGATGCGTAATAGACGCTGAAATCTTCCGGACTGAAGTGCTTGCAAAGCCCATAGAACAGTCCGGCGATTCTTGCAGTCGCGAGACCCAGGATCAGAAATCCCATCCAGGGCTTGCCCAACGCGGCCCCCAATCCGCGAAGAGAGATCGTCGGCTCTGTTTTCACGCAGTCGGTCCGGATGCCCCGAACTGTCCCCCATGAGCGTCGGTCACAGCCAATGATCCGAATTGCGCGCACCTCAGGCAAGTGGGTGTTGCGCGGGTGGTGCGACTCCGGTAACTGCAAGAGGTTGCCAAAATGAGAAGGCAGTTCCGGGTATCGGGGTGGTGCAGGACACGAACGGCTGTGGCCGCTGCCGCCGTGTCGATTGCGCTAATTGCCCCTGCCGGATGCTCGCTTTTGCGCCACGGACGTAAACCCGTGTCGTCTCCTCCTGCCACCATTGCGCAGGCGACGCCCGCGCCGACGCCTATCCCCTTCGTATTGCCTCAGGCTGTCGCTCCGATGCCGACGACTCCCGCCCCGTTCGCGATCGCTCTCGGTCCTGATCGCAACCTCTGGTTCACACAGTTTCGAAGTGCCCGGATTGGACGCATCTCCCCTCTCGGGGAAGTCAAGATTTTCGATCTTAATTCGGGTGGCCTGCCCGAGCGCCTCGTCGCCGGCCCCGACAACGCCATTTGGTTCACCGACCCTGCCCGCAATCGGATCGGTCGACTCGACGCAACCGGAGCGAGTGTGTTCGTTCCGCTACCCACCGCCGACAGCGGTCCGGCGGCGATAACCGCTGGTCCCGACGGTAATTTGTGGTTTACTGAGCATAGGGCCAACCGCGTCGGCAAGATCACTCCCCTTGGCTCGGTAACAGAGTATGTGCTGCCAAATGGGGCCGGCCCTGCCGGGATCGCCGCGGGAGCGGACGGCAACCTCTACTTTGCTGAAAACAAGGCGAATCGAATCGACAGAATGTCGCTTGACGGCCGCGTCGAAGAATTCACTTTGCCCCATCCGGGGAGCCTGCCGAACGGAGTCATAAGCGGGCCCGACCGCAATATCTGGTTTACGGAAATCGCCGCACATAAGGTCGGACGCCTTACTCCGGCGGGGGACACAACCGAATTCGCGTTGCCGGCTGAAGGTTCCCCTTTGAGCATCACCGCAGGGCCTGACGCCAACATCTGGGTGACAATTCCAGCCGCACATGCTCTTTGCCAAATCGGGACCGATGGACGTTCGAGCGCGTTCTTTCTGCCCAGCTCGGTCGTTCCAAGCTTCATCACAACGGGTCCTGACGGGAACCTGTGGTTCACCGAACCAACCGGCAAGATCGGGCGGTTTTCAACGTCGGGGTTTCTAACGGAGTTTTCAGCCGCAGAGCCTGTCGAGGACGTTCCTGCCACGGAGAACCGGGTGTCGAATCGGCACTTGCTGATGGCGCCGCCATGACATCGCGCTTTTGCTGTCGCGAGCGATGCGTTTTGCGCTATAAGCTCGGCAACACGTGTAACGATTTTCAATTTTTGGCGCCATCCGGCGCTGCAAGGGAGAACGTTAACGATGGCTCGTCATCTTGAAGGAAAAGTGGCTGCCGTAACCGGCGGCGGACGCGGAATCGGGCGCGAAGTTTCGAAGGCGCTGGCGGCGCAAGGTGCCGCCGTTGTGGTCAATGATCTTGGTGTCAGCGTCGCAGGACAAAAGGAAACGGTTTCACCCGCCGACGACGTCGCCAAGGAGATCAAGTCTGCGGGCGGCGCCGCCTCCGCCAACCACATGGATATCTCGACGCCCGAAGGCGGTGATGGCCTTGTCAACCAGGCCATCAAGGATTTCGGCAAACTCGACATTCTGGTCAACGTCGCCGGGATCCTACGCGACCGTATGATCTTCAACATGTCGGTCGAGGAATGGGACGCCGTGGTCAGGGTCCACCTCCGTGGCCATTTCTGTACCATGCGGCCTGCTTCGGCCCACATGCGCGAGCGCAAGTTCGGCCGCATCATCAATTTCTCTTCGGGCGCCGCGATGGGCAGTCCGGGTCAGCCGAACTATGCCGCCGCCAAGGCCGGCATCCTGGGCCTGACCTACAGCGCCGCCAACTCGCTGCAGAAGTACGGCATCACGGTCAACGCGATCATGCCCGGCGCGGCAACCCGCATGACCGATACGATTCCAGCCGGCCGGATGCCGGGAGCGCCCCTGATCAGCAGCGAAACCGCCGCTGGTACCCCGATGGACCCGGCCAACGTTCCGCCCGTGATCATTTACCTCGCCAGTGACCAGGCGGCTGAGGTCACGGGCCAATGCTTCGGCGCGTCCGGCTACCGCATCACGCGCTACACCCACATGAAGCCTGAGCGTGTGATAATCAACAACGGGCCGTGGGACATCGACCAGTTGTTCAAGGTCTTCAAGCAGACGCTCGGCTCGGGACTCGAACCGGCGCGGATGTTCTAAGAGGGGATTGATTCAATCGTACCTTCGGCGCGCCGCCTTCGGCTTGCGGCGCGCCGCTTTCCTCCCTTGGCCGCTTAAATGAAGAATTCGCGGATGACAGCGGCACTCGTGGCGATTGCGTTGTCGATGACCGGGCTTGTCATCGCTGCCTTCGCTGAGACGCCCGCGTCGTCCGTACCAACCGAAAAGGTGGTCGCCGCAGGCAACGATTTCGGGTTCCGACTGCTGCATTCGCTGATCGCGGCTGGGGACGAGGATAACGTAATCGTCTCGCCCCTGAGCGTCTCGATTGCCCTCGCGATGGTCTTCAACGGTGCCGGCGGAAGCACCAGGGAAGCGATGGCACGAACCCTGGTAATCACTTCGCTTGACGAAGAGCAGATCAACGGCGCGAATCATCAGCTGCTCGACACGCTGCGGAAGGCAGACCCTGCGGTCCAGCTCCAAATTGCAAACGCGCTGTGGGTGAAAACCGGTTTCGCTTTGAACACGAGCTTCGTTGAGCAAACCCGAGATTACTACGACGCCACGGCCCAGAGCCTGGACTTTTTCGGCGATCCCGAATCCGCCGTGAAAACCATCAACGCGTGGGTCGACCACAACACCCAAGGCAAAATTCCGACGATTATCGACAAGCTCAGCCGCCAGACCCGTTTGGTGCTGACCGACGCGGTCTATTTCAAGGGTCGCTGGAGCCAGCCGTTCGACAAGAAGGCAACCCAAACCCGATCCTTCCACCTGCGCAGCGGCGCTTCGGTGATGACCCCGATGATGGTGCAGGGCGGTAAGTATCCCTATTTGGAGACTCCCGACTTTCAGGCAATTCGTCTGACCTATGGCAGCGGCCGCTTCGACATGTACATTTTTCTCCCGCGCGAATCGCGGGGCGAATCCACTCATGCCTCGGCGATGTCCCGGTTCGTGAAGTCGCTGGACGAAACCCATTGGAACGACTGGATTAGTCGGATGAGCGGCGGGAACGAGGGTACGATATTCCTGCCGAAATTCGAATTGCGCTACGCCCGAGGTCTCAAGGATGCGCTAACGTCGATGGGTATGGGCGTGGCATTTGATCCCGCCCGGGCCGACCTCTCCCGAATCCCGGCCCAGCCGATCCGGCTGTGGATCGACTTCGTCCAACACAAAACCTATCTCAAGGTCGACGAGGAAGGGACGGAGGCTGCGGCGGTGACGGCGGTCGGAGTTGTAGCTTCCGTAGTGGTTGCCAAGCCAAAGCCGTTCGAGATGATCGTCGATCATCCCTTCTTTTGCGCCATTACCGAGCGCGATTCACGTGCGATGCTCTTCGCAGGAATAATCACCAACCCCGCCGCTCATTAACGGGCCTCGCTCCTGATACAGGCCGATCTCTACCCTTGCGGGTCTGGGATCAAGACTTGCTCAGTTCCTTCAGTGCGGCGACCACTTCTTCGGTGTGGCCGTTGACCTTGACCTTGGGGAAGACCTTCCGAATCGTGCCGTCGCGTGCGATTATGAAGGTGGTCCGCTCGATCCCCATAAATTCGCGGCCGTAGAGCGACTTCTTCTTGTAAACGCCGTATGCCTTGCACACCGTGTTGCCGGCGTCGCTCAGCAGGGGAAAGTTGAGCGAATGCTTCTCGACGAACTTCTGATGGGAGGCGGATGAATCAGCGCTTATTCCCGCAACTTCCGTCCCCAATGCGCGTAACTCGCCGATATTGTCACGGAAGCTGCACGCCTCGGTCGTGCATCCCGGTGTCATGTCTTTGGGATAAAAGTAAAGCACCAGGTTGCCGCGAGCGGTCAGATCCCGCAGCGACACCGATTTGCCGTCTTGATCGGGAAGCTCGAAGGCCGGTGCCTTCCTGCCTTCCATCGCGCCGCCCTCCGACCCCGCCTTTGCAGTGACAGGTGCGTTTCGCGTTGTTTTGGCTTTTGCCGCAGGCTTTACGTTCTTTGCCATGGTTGCGCGTCCCCTTTCGCTGGTACGCATTCCCGTGATGATCTTTTATCGATCGAGCGCGGATTATGCCGCAAACGCCCGTCGCGTACCATTCCTCTGGGACAGCGGTCGATTCGCCACATCCGTTTCTTTCACGCAAATTGAGCCCGCTTTGATCAGTTTTCACCGTTTCCGCATTTTTTAGTTGACGAGATTATGATTCGGTTTTAGACTCTGGCGCGGTTGATCGCACACTTGCTTCATGGCTGCATACACCGAGCTCACCAAAGCGTTCCTCGAAGAGCTCGCCGATGATTACACCTTCGGCCGAATCAGCAATATCAGCGGGATTCCCGAAGGATCGATCAATTCCAACTACCTGCTCGAGACTGGCAAGGGCAGGGTCCTGTTGCGAATCGACGAAGTCAAAAGCGAGAGCGAGGTAAAGCGCGAGATTGACCTTCTCGTCTTTCTGCGCAAGCACTCGTTCCCTTGTCCGAACCCCTTGCAGGATCGGATGGGGCGCTACTACCGCGATTACGGCAACAAGTGCGTTTCCCTCTTCCGTTACCAAGAGGGTCGCGTACTGCCAGTCTCGCGGCTGCGCCCAACCCATCTTGAAACCATCGGACACGCGCTGGGCGAGTTGCACGTAATCGGCAAGGGCTACAAGAAGGGAATCGACAACCGCTTCAGCTTCGAGCGCATCGCCGACCTCTACCTGAACGTGCGCAACCGCCTGCCTAACTATTTCCGCAAGGTCACGCGCACGCTCGAAGATGAAATCGACTACCTGACCCGCTACCTTGAAGGCAAGCTGCCCAAGGGCATCATCCACGGCGACCTCTTTCCCGATAACCTCCTCTTTCGAGGCGAAAAGCTCACAGCGATGCTCGACTTCGAGGCCGCCTGCCGTGGCAAATTCATCTTCGACATCGCCACCGCGGTCAATGCGCTCTGCTTCGTCGACGGCGCCTATTCGCTCGATCGCTTCCGCTACGTGCTCCATGGGTACGAGTCGGTGCGCACGTTATCGCTGGCCGAATGGGACGCTTTCCCCAACGAACTCCGCTACTCTTCGCTGCGCTTCACCGTCACACGCCTGCACGACTTTTTTCTCAGGCCGGTTGAAAGTGCGCATCGCGTTGACAAGGACTTTCGCGAGTTCTTCGATCGGCTTCGGGTGCTGCGCCGCGAAAAAGAGGGGGGGATGGAGCCGTTGCTGATGGCGATGGCAACCGGCTACGATTATCGCAAGTACCAGAAGGTCAAGGCGAACGAGCGGCTAAAAGCCTGACCCCTTTGCCCGCCACCTTCCAAATCGGTTGCTGTATGCCCAATTCCCTTGCGCGAGCCGCCGCGTCTAATCGCCTGTTCCTGGTTTGCGTCGGATCCAAAGCTTGACCACGCTCATCGAGAGCCTCGGCGTCGAGGCGCCCGCTATCTGGCTCGAGGTTAGCCCTCCGCGCGGCATCAACCCCGACCAATTGCTCAACCGGCTCGCGGCTGCCAGGGGCCACATCGGCGCGATCAATCTCGCCGACAACGCGCTCGGCCGGGTGAAAATGTCGGGCCTCGTGTTCGCTTCCATGATAAAGGCGAGGCTGCGGATGCCGGTCGTGCTCAACTTCTCCTGCCGCGACCGCAACCGCTTCGCCCTCAAGTCCGACCTGCTAGGCGCCGCGGCGATCGGAATCGACGGAGTGGTCGCGTTACAGGGTGACAAGCTGCCGCCTGATGGTACCGCCGGCGCCCGCCCGGTCCATGACCTCGATACCTTCGGTCTGCTCAAGATGATCGAGGATCTCAATCGAGGTGATACCGGGGAAGGCAAGCGGCTTTTGAAGACACTGCCGCAGCTGGCTCCTGGCGTCGTCGGCAATCCCAACCGCAAGCAAATCGAACGCGAACTGGACCTGCTCGAACGCAAGGCGGTGGCCGGTGCCCGTTTCGTAATCACCCAGCCGGTCTTCGACCGTGATACGGCGTTGCGCTTCGCCGAGCGGGCGCATCGCCACGGACTTCGCGTGATGCTTGGGATTTTGCCGGTCAAGCGTGAGTCGATGGCGACCTATTTGAAGGAAAAGATTCAGGATCTAAGCGGTACCCACCACCATTTCGACCGTTACTACGGAATGAGCGAGGAGGAAGCGCGGCGCCGTTCGCTGGACGACAATATCGCCCTGATGGACGGGCTGGCGCCTGACGTGGCAGGCTTTAATATCATGAGCGGCGGCGGACCCTCGCTCGCGATCGAGCTTGCGGTCGAATGGAGCCGCCACAAACGGCCGATTGCCCGCTAACGGCGGGCCGAGGACAGTAGAGATGGCTCAAGATCGGGCACCGACGGAAGAGGCCGTACGCGCCATTCTTCGCCATATCGGGGAGGACCCGGATCGCGAGGGACTCGCGCGTACGCCCACCCGCGTCGTGCAGTCGTTCGAGTTTCTTACCCGCGGCTACAATCAGGATCCCAAGGACGCGATCAACGGCGCGCTTTTCACCGAGGAGGATTACCAGGAGATAATCCTCTGCAGGGACCTCGACTTCTATTCCCTGTGCGAACACCATCTGCTCCCCTTCATCGGCAAGGCGCAGGTCGCCTATCTGCCCAACCGCCACATTGTCGGTCTCTCGAAGATCGCAAGAATGGTCGAAATTTACGCGCGCAGGTTGCAGGTTCAGGAACGTCTCACCACCCAGATCGCGCACACGATTATGGAGGAAATCCAACCGCTGGGAGTCGCGGTCGTGCTCGAAGCCGAGCATCTGTGCATGCGGATGCGCGGGGTCGAGAAGCAAAACTCCTACGTTACGACCTCCGCGATGCTGGGGCGGTTCCGTACCCACCAGGAGACGCGCCAGGAGTTTATGAACCTGCTGCGCAATCGCAAGGCCTGAGTCGTGGCCTTTGTCCACGAGGGACGAGAAGGGATCTTCCGCTCCAACGTGGCCGCTTCGCCAGCTTTTCATTCAGGAACCTAGCGCCTTGGAAAGCCTGAACGATCCCACCTATCTCGACGCGCTTGGGAAATACGCGCTTCGCTATGTCAAGCCTGGTCAGACTCTTGGTCTCGGTACCGGGCGCGCGGCCAGCGCCTTTATCCGGGCGTTGGGCGAAGCCGGAATCAAAGTCAGCGGCGTCCCGACTTCGAATCTCAGCGCGCAGCTCGCGCGCTCCCTCGGTATCCGGTTGCGCGAGTTGCGCGAAGCGCGCCAGCTCGACATCGATTTTGATGGTGCGGACGAAGTCGATCCGCGCCTCAACCTGATCAAGGGTCATGGCGGCGCGATGGTGCGGGAGAAGGTCGTCGCCGCAGCGTCGCGCCGGCGGATTTTTCTTGTCGGCGAGGAAAAGCTGGTTGCGCGTCTCGGTGCGCACGGGAATTTGCCGGTTGAGGTCGTGCCGTTCGCAGGCGCCTTCGCCGCCCGCCGCATCGGCGAACTCGGTCTTAAGCCGGTGGTGCGAATCAACGAAGCCGGTGAACATTTCGTGAGCGACAACGGCAACCTTATCCTCGATTGCCGCGTCCGCGAGATCCGCTATCCCGCGCGCCTCGATCGCGAATTGCTCGCGATTCCGGGTATTGTCGGCACCGGCTTGTTTGTCGGAATGGCGGATCTGGTTCTGGTGGTTGCGCCCAGCGGCAAGGTTACGACGTTGCGCCGCCGCTAGCGCGCACACCGATTTTCGGGCAATCGGGGCCAAGTGTGCACTCCTCGCAGCGCGGCCCCCGCGCACTGCATACTTGCCGTCCGTGCAGGATCAGACGCATCGAGAATGGCGTCCACTCGGATGGTGGCAACAGCTTCTGCAAATCAAGCTCGATCTTGTCCGGATCGCTTTCGCGCGTCAGCCCGAGTCGTCGGGCCAGCCTCCGAACATGCGTATCCACCACCAGTCCGGGCTGGCCAAACACATGGCCCAACAGGACGTTTGCCGTCTTGCGGCCGACACCGGTCAGCGTCACCAGATCCTCCATCCGACTGGGGACCTCGCCTCCAAACCGCTCGATAATCTGGCGCGCCGTCGTCTGCAGCGATTTGGCCTTCTGACGAAAGAAGCCGGTCGTCAGAATCAGCCGCTGGATTTGCTCGATCGGAGCCGCCGTCATCGCTGCGATGTCCGGAATTTCGCGGAAAAGATCGGGCGTGACGCGATTGACGCGTTCGTCGGTGCATTGTGCGGAGAGAATCGTCGCGACTAGGCATTGCCACGGCGTTTCGAAGTTGAGGCTGATGCGCGCCTCGGGGTAAACGTTTGCCAGCCTCGTGGCGAGGCGGGCCGCGCGAGCGGCGAGTTCGTCGCGTGATTCCGGCTGGCGCGCACCCGGACCGGCGCGAGCTCGGGACTGCTTGGTCTGTTTGGTCCTCGGGATTCGCATGTGTCGCACTTCGCTCAGTCTTTGGCCGCTCTATTCATGTGTTTGCCCGGGAGCAAGCGCGGAACAACTGAAGAAAGCCTCGAGTTCCGATTTCTCGCGGCGGCGATCCCATCCCAGTTCGACGGCCATCCTGCGCGCGACCGCGGGGGCGGCAGCCGCCGCTGCGAGCGGCGCCCACCACACCATCGAGGTGCGCCGCACCAGAAAATCAGCTACGGTTTGCGCCATTTCATTCCGCACGGCGTGGACCACTTCAGCTTCGATCGCGGGAGCGTCGGGCGCCAGCCTGGCCTCGAGTTCGGGCCGCTCGCGAATGATGTCCCCTACCAGCGCCGCGCGGCTACCGTAACGCGCTTCGAGCATACGCGAGACATCGGGTGAAAGGGCGGCGGTGTCTGCCTGTGGCTGACCGCACTGGCGCGCGCCCGGCAGCGGTGCTTCCAAGGTTGGGCAACGCCCGGACGGGCGCCCAAGAGACCGGGTCAGCTTGTCCACAACCTTCTCGGCAATTTTGCGATGGGTCGTCAATTTCCCGCCCGCAACAGTGAGAAGTTGCGATGTACTCGACACGATGGTCTCTTCGCGCGGGACCGAGGAGGGATTTGCCTTAGTCTCGGTGGCGACCAACGCGCGTAAGCCGGCGAAGCTATAGGCAACGTCGGCCGGAGCGAGACTCAGGCCGCGGAGCGACGCGGACAGCACACCTGTCAGGTAGGCGATATCCGAGTCGTCGACAGTCGGGTGGGCGGGGTCGGCGGTGAAGTCGGTATCGGTGGTACCGACCAGGACGTAGCCCTCGCGCGGCATCGCAAAGACGATTCGCCCGCCCTCATCGGAGAGCACCAGCGAGTTCCGGATAGGCACGCTATTTTGGGCGATCACAAGGTGAACGCCCTTGGTCAGCCTGACGATCGGAGCGCATCCCGGGTCGTCCATCCGGCGGACATGGTCGACCCACGGTCCGGCGGCGTTGACGAAGATTCGCGCGCGCATCTCGAAGGAGCCGCAGCTGCCGCCCAGGTCGCGCACGGCGGCGGCGGAAATCCGCGAGCCGGCGTGGGAAAATCCTTCAGCCGATACGTAGTTGGCGATGGCGGCGCCATGAGCCACCGCGTCGAGCGCGTTTTCGAGCGTCAGCCGGGCGTCGTCTGCCCAGGCGTCGTAATAAAGTGCGCCGCCGGTCAGGTCCTCAGAGGCGAGGACGGGTTCGAGTTCGCAGACTTCGGCGGCGGCGAGCCGCTGATGGCGTTCGGCGCGAGGCGTCCGGGCGAACGAATCGTAGAAGAAGAGGCCGGCCGAGAGCGCGAGACGGCCGACGCCGCGGCCTCGATAGGTCGGATACAGAAAACGGATCGGGTGGACCAGATGGGGCGCCGTTCGATAGCGCAGGCGTTCGCGTTCACGCAGAGCGTGGTAGACGAGACGCAACTGGCCCTGCGGCAGGTAGCGGAGACCGCCGTGGATTAGCTTCGAGGAGCTCGAAGAGGTCGCACCGGCGAAATCGCCCTTGTCGATGAGGGCGACGCGCAGGCCACGTATCGCGGCGTCGCGGGCGATGGCGGCCCCGTTGATACCGCCGCCGATTACGGCAACGTCAAAGCTCTCGGCCCGCAGGCGTTCGAGGTTCTCTTCGCGATTTGGGCCGAAGGACGTCGATCGGCTCCGATGCGCGGGGCGCAGGTTGGGCCGGCACCGGGGAGCGGGTGGCCGGGCAACCGAACGCCTATTCCTCGCCGTCCTCCTGGAAGGAGTAGCGCTCCTCGGCCCACGGCTCGCCATGATTATGGTAGCCGCGGACCTCCCAGAAGCCGCGCCGGTCCTTGATACAGAACTCGATGGCGCGCAGCCATTTTGCGCTTTTCCATCCGTAGAGCTTGGGCACGACCAGCCGCAGCGGCCATCCGTGGTCCGGGTCGAGGTCCTTGCCGTCGTGGCGATAGGCGAGCATCACGTCGTCGTCGAGGAACTCGGCGAGCGGCAGGTTAGTGGTATAGCCGCCGTCGCAATGGAGGAAGACGTAGCCGGCTTCGGGATTGAGCCTGACCAGCTTCATGAGGTCGCTGATTTTGACGCCTTCCCAGCGGTTGTCGAAGCGCGACCAGGTGGTGACGCAATGGAAATCCGAGACCTGGCTCGAGAGCGGCAGTTTTCGGAACTCGTCCCAGCTGAACCGCAGAGGCTCCTCGACTTGGCCGATAACGCGAAAGTCCCATTTGGCCGGATTGAAGCGTGGCGTCGGACCATAACTCAGTACCGGAAAATTGGTAACGAGGGTCTGGCCGGGGGGCAGACGATTTTCAGGGTCCCTTGGCGCATTCGGCTTTCCCATGGAACGGAAAAATAGCGAAGCAATGGGCGGATCGGAAGAGGGCCTCGCACATCCTGGCGTTCTGCGTTCAAGGGTAACTTGTCAGCGCATTGCGAGGACGCGGGCGAGGGCCGGGCGCGCGGCGCATCGCTGTGTCCATTCCGCGAGGTCGGAGAGGCCTTCGAGATTTGGCGAAGCGATGCGGGCGGCGTCGCGCGGATCCAGCCGGTCGAGATAGGGCGTCCGCAAGGCAGGATGATCGGAGCCAGCAACGGCGAACAGGTTGAGGTCGGCGACGCTGAACGAATCGCCAAGAAGCCAGGTGCGGCCGCGCAATGAGAAGTCGAGCACCGCAAGCGCTTTGCGCAGCGCCCGCTCGCCCTCGACCGCTTCGGCTTCGACGCGCTGCGGCTCCGGCAAGAAAAGGCGGTTCATCAGGGTTTTGACGATGGGCGGCTCGACTTCGGTCATCGCCCAGATCGACCATTGAATCGCGCGCGACTGATCGTCTGGCGACGAGGGCCATAGATGCGTGGCCGCGCCGTATTTTCGTGCCAGATGAAGGTTGATCGCGAGCGACTCGAACAGTACGACGCCATCGTCGTCGAGCGCGGGGATGCGGCCGTTCGGGTTGATTTTCAGATATTCGGGCTTCTGCGCGTCTCCGATGAAATGAACCGGCACGTTCTCGTACGATGCGCCCAGCTCTTCAAGCATCCAGAGACATCGGGCGGTGCGAGATTGAGGAATACCGTAAAGCTTGATCGCCATGATCTCCTCCGAGCCAGTGTGGTGTGGCGGCTGGGAAAATAGCGAAGCAGCGGGGCGGATCTAAAGGGGGCCGGCCTAGACCGCGGCCGCTGGGCGACAGAGGGCAGCGGGCGCCCTCATCGCGCGCAGAATCGCCGCCGTCATCTCGGCGGTGGTCGCCTTGCCGCCGAGGTCCGGGGTCAGCACGCCGCCCGTGCGCAGCACG
>DASPQS010000002.1:0-7635 GCA_035624865.1 Binataceae bacterium (SeqCode)
GGCGATTGCATGCAGAACCATCTGTTCGAGACCGGTATCGGCATGCAGGAACTGATCTCGCGCAACAAGTAAAAGCGCGCTTACGGAGAACTGCCGACCGAAGATTTCAAGCCGGTTGCGGCCGAGATGCCATGCGCCCGCTGGGCAGTCAGGTCAGATTGCGAGTTGAGCATGGCAACCACCCTTGGTTTCACCCGAACACTTTGTTAGGCATGTTGGGCGAGGGAAAGCCCACTTGCAGTCGGATCGAACCTGTACGTATCCTGTATCCAGAATCCGCAAGGGGAAGCGAGAGAGGGCGTGCGAAACATTTGGATTGGTATCGATACTGGCGGCACCTTCACCGACCTAGTGCTCGTTGATATCAGCAGCGGCAATTACCTCTTTCACAAGGTTCCGACGACGCCCGAGGACGCCTCGAAGGGCATTCTCACCGGCATCAGCGAAATCATTGAACTCGGGAAGTACGCGCCCCGCGACGTCGGATTTCTGTGTCACGGCACAACGCTCGCAACCAATGCCGTTCTCGAAGGCAAATGGGCGCCGACCGGCATGATCACGACGCAAGGCTTCCGCGACGTGCTTGAACTCGCGCGCCAGCGGCGTCCGAGCTTCTTCAATCTCGATATTTCGAAACCGGTGCCGCCAGCACTGCGCGAGGCCCGCATCGAAGTGCCCGAACGCGTCGACTACAACGGCGATATCGTCACACCCCTCGACGTGGATGCGGTGCGCGCGGCGGCCCACAAGCTGCGCGAACTAGGCTGCGAGTCGGTGGCTATCTGCTTCCTGCATTCCTATGCCACACCCGAGCATGAGCAGCGCGCGCGCGATGCGGTGAAAGCGGAATGGTCAGAGTCCTATGTCTGCGCGTCGTCCGACATCCTTGCGGAATTCCGCGAATACGAACGTTTCGCAACGGCGACCGTAAACGCGAGTCTAATGCCGGTCATGGACCGTTATCTTGAGCGATTCGAGAGCGGCGTGAAGTCGCTCGGCATTCCTAACGAGCCGCGCGTGATGCAATCAAACGGCGGCGCGGTGTCGCCTGACGCCGTGCGCCGCGCACCGGTCAACACGTTCTTCTCTGGTCCTGCGGGCGGCGTCATCGGCGCTGCGAGTCTTGGTGTCGCCTCGAAGGTCAACCGCATCATCACCTTCGACATGGGCGGCACCTCGACCGACGTGTGTCTGATCCGGGACGGCAATCCGAACAACCAGAATGTGCGTGAGATGGGCGGATTCCCGGTGCGCACCCGCACGCTCGATATTCACACCATCGGCGCCGGCGGCGGCAGTATCGCCTGGGTCGATCCAGGCCGCCTCATCAAAGTCGGTCCGAAAAGCGCCGGCGCGCGCCCCGGCCCGGCCTGCTATGGCCGCGGCGGCGAATTGCCGACCGTGAGTGACGCCAACATGGTGCTTGGCCGTCTCAATCAGAAGGCGCTGCTCGACGGGCGCATGCCGGTCTATCCTGACCGGGCTCGTACCGCGCTGGAGAAGCATCTCTGCGAGCCACTCGGCATCGATCTCGACCGCGCCGCCTCCGGCGTACTCGAAATCGTCAACGTCAACATGATGGGTGCGGTGCGCGTGATCTCGGTCGAACAGGGTGAAGATCCGCGCACTTACGCGCTGATGCCGTTTGGTGGCGCCGGCCCGCTTCATGCGGCGGACGTCGCACAGACCGTCGGCATGACGTCTGTCTTCGTGCCACAGCGGCCGGGCCTATTGTCCGCTATCGGACTACTTCACGCCAATGCACGCGGAGATTTTAGCATTACCCGCCTCGTGCCGATGGAATCGTCATCATTGCCGGCGCTGAAGGATGGCATCGAAGGGCTACGTGAACGCGCCGAACGCTGGCTCAAAACCGAAAAGCTCGACAGAAAACTCGCTATTTTCGAGTGGTATGCCGACATGCGTTATTTCGGTCAGAATTTCGAATTGTCCGCGTCGTTCCATTCCGATCTGAACGACGCTGAGTTGAAGCGCCTCGCCGAGGTCTTCCATGCCACGCACGAACGGAACTACGGCTACCGGATGGCGGATCAAGCCGTCGAAGTCGTCAATCTCCGTCTCACGGTAATTGTGCGCCGCCCCATTCCACCGGCCTGGAAGCAAACCGGCGGCGGGGAATCTGTCGAAAAGGCGCTTATCGAGATCCGCCCCGTATGGTTCGCGCAGACCGGGTTCGTCGATACCAAAATCTATCGCCGCGAAGCCCTCCCGGCCGACGCGACGTTCGAAGGACCGGTCATCATTGAACAGATGGACACGACAACCGTCGTTCCCCCGCACTCAAAAGTCCGCATCGACCATATCGGTAACGTTTTCATCGATCTCGGACAGGCGAGTTAGAGCGAGCTTTGCCATGAGCAAGAACGTCGATGCAATTACTGCGGAAGTCGTTGCGCGCCACCTTTATACGATCTCGGAGGAAATGGCGGCCGCGCTGATCCGCACATCCTTCTCGCCCAACATCAAGGAACGCGCGGATTGCTCCACCGCGATCTTTGATGCTGCTGGGAGAGTCATCGCGCAGGCGCATCGCGTACCGATCCATCTCGGTTCGATGATCGGTGCTGTCGATGCGATCAAGAAGCGCTTTGTCGAGGACGACATCCGTCCCGGCGATATGTTCGCCGCCAACGATCCTTATAACGGCGGCGGCACACATCTTCCGGACATCAATATCGTCGCGCCGGTATTCTGGCACGGCAAGATCGTTGCCTACGTCGCCAATATCGCACACCATTCGGATGTCGGTGGCATGGTCCCGGGCAGCGAAGCCGCCGTGTGCCGCTCGATCTTTCAGGAAGGTCTGCGCATCCCCGCAGTGCGACTCGTTCGCGAAGGGAAAATCAACCGCGACATTCAGGAAATCATCCTGCTCAATTCGCGCATACCAGAGGAGCGGCGCGGCGACCTTAACGCACAGTTCGCTGCGAATTTCGCGGGCATACGGTCGGTCGAAGCCCTGTTCCAGCGCTATGGCGAAAAAACCGAAGAGACGATCGCCGCTTATCTCGATTTTACCCGCGCGCGTTTCGAGGCCGCCATCGGCAAGCTTCCGAATGGCATTTACGAGGCGGAAGATTTTCTCGATGGCGACGCCGAAGGCGAGAGGGCGCGCATCGCGGTGAAGCTGACTGTGGAAGACAAACGGATGGTGTTCGATTTCACCGGCAGCGCGCCGCAACTCACTTGGGCGCGCAATATCCCGCATCAGGCATTAGTGGCCACCATCTGTACCGTCGCAAAAAGCATGCTTGACCCGGACGTGCCAGCCAACGCTGGTTATTTCGACACGATGGAAGTGATCGCCCCTCGCGGGTGCGTGGTGCAGCCGTGCGACCCGGCGCCCGTTGGTTGTCGCTCGATTTCCTGCGGTGTCCTTGGCGATGCGATCGCTGCCGCGATGTCGAAGGCGATGCCCAATAAGGCGCTGGCCGGCAGCGGCCCACATCATCTTATCGTTTTCTCGGGTCCCGATCCGCGCAACGACAGCTACTTCGTCAATTACGAGACGATCGCGGGTGGAATGGGTGCGCGGCCGAACCGTCCTGGCATCGACGCAGTCCGCGTACACGCGTCGGGCGCAGCTAATCTTCCCGTCGAAGCCCTGGAACATTCTTATCCGCTTCGTCTCGAACGTTATGCGCTGCGTGATGGGTCCGGTGGCGTCGGCGAACGGCGTGGCGGCAACGGTGTGATCCGCGACTACCGCGCAATGGCGGACGGCATACGCGTCAGCCTCTCGGCGGAACGGCAACATGTGGCCGCGCCTGGCGTTGCGGGTGGCGGCGGCGGCGCTGTCGGCGAATTCATTCTCAACCCGGGCCGCTCGAACGAGACCCGCCTCGGAGCCGCAATGGCGGACGTTGATCTTCCGCGCGGATCCGTGATCAGTATTCGCACGCCCGGCGGCGGTGCGTATGGAAAAGCGGTCTGACATGCAAGCTCTCCGAGACGCCGTGCAATTTGCTGAATTCCGCCGACTTTTTCCGGCGGCGCAGGACCAAGTCTATTGCGACGTCGCGGCGCGTGGACCGATTTCGGTGGCCGTGCGAGATGCCGTGATGGCGCATCTCGGCGGACGTGTCGCTGGTCGGATCGATAAGACAAAATATTTTGACGTGATCGAAGAGACGCGCGCGCGCTTCGCGCGTCTCATCAATGCGGATCCCCATGAAATCTCCTTCACGAAAAACGTATCCGACGGAATCAACATCGTCGCCAATGCCTTGCCGTGGCTTGCCGGCGACAATGTTGTAATCTGCAAGAGTCTTGAACACCCCGCCAATATCTTCATTTGGCAATCGCTTGCGCAAACGCGCGATGTTATCGTTCGCGAGGTTGCGCCGATCGACAATGCGATTCCTGCAGACGCAATTCTTAAAGCGATCGACGATAGGACGCGGGTGGTCACTGTGTCGAGTGTTTCTTTTTCTCCCGGGCTACGCTTTCCGCTGGCGCCCATCAGCCGCGTGTGCCGCGAGCGCGGCATTCTGTTTTTGGTCGACGCGGCCCAATCGATCGGCATTGTTAGAACCGACGTTGCCGCCGAAATGATCGACGCGCTGGCTGTGTCTACGCAAAAAGGCCTGCTCGCGCTCTATGGCATGGGATTTCTTTACGTTCGCCGCGAGCTCGCGGAGAAGCTGCGGCCTGCCTATCTGTCGCGTATGGGCGTAGACCTCGGAAGCGCCCATGAAGCGAGTTCGGGCGGCGAAGGTGTCTACAGGCTCGCGACCGGCGCGCGCCGTTTCGATGTGGGCAATTTCAATTATGTCGGCGCGGTTGCGGTCAACGAAGCGTTAAAGGAGTTGGAGGCGCTTGGCGCCGATCAACTTCAAACTTACGTCTTCGGATTGGCGCGCCAGCTTGCGCAGAGGCTCGAGCGGCTTGGTGTGCCGTTGATTGTCAGTAGCAGCGATTCGCGGATGGCCCATATGGTGCCCATCGGTTACGGCATCGGCGCGGCGCATGACAGTGTCGACGATCCCGCGCTATTCGATTTGCACAATCGGCTAAAAGCAGGCGGCGTTTGCCACACGATTCGCCGTGGCGTGCTGCGTCTTTCATTTCATGCCTACAACGATCTTAGCGATGTCGAGCGCATTGCTGAGATCGCGGAACAATGGATGCGCGAGGCTGGAGACATTGCGTTGCAAGATAGACCTAAGGCTCGCGCGTCGAGCTGATCGACGGTCGCTGTTCGTCCAGACTGTTTCTATGCACTTGTATGGATGGTTATTCACGATCCAACATGTGGGAGGCTAGCGTGGATCCTAGGTACTCACGAAATGATACATTTCCCGCATCTAAACGAGCAACGAGCTCGCGCATGGGTCAAATAGGCCAAAGGAGGGAGAAGATGTACTTAAAGAAGAGAGTGGTGTTTTCGGCTGTCGCAACTGCCGTCTTAGCGACGCTGGGATTGTCGATGTCGCCGAAAGCGGCTTTTGCAGAGACCAAGGAATTGCGGGTCGCTAGGCAATATGGTCTCGGCTTTCTTCCGCTCATGGTCATGGAGTCGGAAGGCCTCTTTGAAAAGCGGGCCAAAGAAGCAGGTCTTGATGTCAAGACGGAGTGGCCGACGCTTGGAGGCCCGGCGGCCGCTAACGATGCGCTGCTATCGCGGAGTGTCGACATCGTTTCCAACGGCCCGCCTTCCTTTCTGGTGATGTGGAACCGAACGTTGAATACGCCGTTAGCCGTACGCGCGGTTGCACCGCTGTCGCTCTTGCCGATGTGGCTGATGACCAAAAGGGCGGACATCAAGACCCTGGACGACTTTACATCGCAGGACCGCATCGCGGTGACTGCCGTGAAGACGTCTATTCCGGCGATCATCATGCAAATGTGGGCGGCGAAGAAATGGGGTGACAAGAACTATCAGCGCCTTGATCCACTAACGACGTCGCTGCCGCATCCCGAAGCGATGATGGCACTGCTGTCGAATACCGAGATCACCGCACATTTCGCGTCGCCACCGTACCAGTATATCGAACTGAAGCGTGGGCTGCACCGTGTTGCGACGTCGTACGAGTTGATGGGAAGCCCAGCGACGTTCTCGGTGACCTTCTCAACCACAGCTTTCGCCAAGGAAAACCCGAAAACGCTGACAGCGTTCTACAAGGCGATGGAGGACTCGCAGAAATTCATTCATGACAACCCGGAGAAGGCGGCGGATATCTATCTGAAGTCTTCCAAGGAAGGTGTGTCCAAAGCCGAAGTTCTGGAAATCCTCAAAGACAAGGACGTCCAGTTCACCATGACGCCGCGTGGCTTTATCGCCTATGCCAATTTCCTGAAGACGGTCGGCACGATTAAGTCGACGCCGGCGAGCTGGAAGGACCTTTTCTTTGAGAACGCGTATAGCGAATCTGGAGATTAATTTAGCCGGCGGCGATGGCGCGAAAGCGTCATCGCCAGCGCTAGAGGTGCGTGGCGCAACGCTTCAATACAAGACGCCCAAGCACCCGCCACCTACAAGGTCGATTTCGACGCCTATCGGTCGGATCGATTCGGCCGTCCGGCTCCGACAACGAAATGCACTTGAGTATCCGCCCCGGCCATGTTTGGATACTGGATACAGAACTGGCCTGGCGGCCTATTTAAGGGATGAATTGCCGTAATGAAGAGCGCGCCGGTCGCGCAGGCGGTGCGCGACGTCCAATATATATCTCCTGCCACTGGTGAGCGCTTCGCGGTCGCCACCCCGATGTGGCGGGATAAGACTGGCTCGCATCTCAATCTTACGCCTGGTCCTGGGTTGACGGCGGCCGAGATTAATATCCAGGAGCGGTCGCTGTGGCGTTACGCCTCGGCCATTCGCGTCGATACCAGCGCGCGAGTCAGCCTGGGCGAAGGGTGGACGCCTCTAGTACCGCGGCCGTGGGACGGCCGCGAGATTCACGTCAAACTTGAATATCTGGCGCCGACCGGGTCGTTCAAGGATCGCGGAACCAGCGTGCTGTTCAGCTATCTTTGCTCTGTCGGTGTGAGGCATATTCTGGAAGATTCATCGGGCAATGCTGGCGCTTCGATGGCGGCCTATGCGGCCGCAGCCGGATTTACCTGCCGGATCCTCGCGCCAGCTTCGGCGCCGGCCGGCAAGATTTCACAGATGACTGCGATGGGGGCCGACGTCGGTCTCATTCCCGGCGACCGTCAGGCAGTGGCGGATGCTGCGCTGCGCGAAGCCGAAAAAATTTTCTACGCGAGCCACAACTGGCAGCCCTTCTTCATCGAGGGAACGAAGACACTCGCTTTTGAACTTTGGGAGCAGACGAATTTCCGCGGGCCTGATGCTGTGGTTGTTCCATGCGGCTATGGCAGCAACGTGCTCGGTCTGTGGATCGGGTTCAATGAGCTGCTGGCGCGGGGACAGGTGTCGCGTATTCCGCGCATTTATGCCGTGCAGGCGGCAGCGAGTGCTCCCTTCCACGCGGTGTGGCAATCCGGTGGCGATAAATGGGTACCGATCAAACCGGCGCCGACTATGGCGGACGGTATTGCCTCGGTGAAACCGGTGCGCATCCACGAAGTTATGCAAGCGGTGCGCGGCTCGAAGGGCGCCGTCATTGCGGTGAGCGAGGACGAGATCTTGCAGGCGCTGCGCCAGTA
>DASPQS010000003.1:0-15695 GCA_035624865.1 Binataceae bacterium (SeqCode)
CAGTGACCGGCCTGCTCTGCTATGGGGATCCGCCTGGTCAACTCGGAGGCTCGCACCGCTGGTGGCCGGCGCGACGGCGCAAATCCCTGAAAGATTCGCGCCCGATTACCATCGATCAGCGCTCATCGACACATAATTCGCGGCTCTTCGTTGGTGCCTATCGAAACAACCTTACTGTTTCCTTTGGCGACGGAAACTGCGCCCGCTTTCCGGAAGTAGCTGGGTCTTTTGGTTGGCACGGCGAATGCGTCCGAGCAGTCTGAATCGGCCGAAGCAAGATTGTGGCTGGCAACGCGGCGCGGTTCGACGACGTTTCGCTGAACAGATTTCCATTCGCCCAGTGCGGACATCGACAGGGAGGAAGCGATGATCGAAGACGCTAACATTCAGATCGACGAACCCAATCGCTGGCGACTCGAGACCCCCGGGCACGTAGGCTGGAAGCACACGGCACGGCCCGACGACCCGAATCATTATCTGATGATTTCGGTTGATAGCCACGCCAACGAGCCTGCCCGGCTGTGGCTGGACCGGATGGACAAGAAGTTCCACAGCCGCCTGCCACGAATCGAAGTTGATGTAAATGGCGTTAAATGGTCGGTGTCGGAAGGTAATCAACGCTCGCGTTTGCAAGACAGCAGCTTGAAGGGCGAGGACGAGGAGCGCAACCGGGCCGGTGCCACGCCGGAGGGGCGCATCCGCGACCATCGGCGCGACGGGGTCGACGCCGAGATCCTGTTCCCCAACAAGGGGCTCTCGATGTGGGCGACGACGGACGCGGAATTCGGCGCGGCGCAGTGCCGGGTGTGGAATGACTGGGCGTGGGAAATGTTCGCTCCCTATAACGATTTCATGTCGCCGGCCGCGGCGATCATGACCGCCGATGTCGAGATGGCCGTCAAGGAAGTCAAGAGAGTGGCCAAGCTTGGGTTCCGCGCGATCAATCTGCCGTGCAAGCCGATTTATGGGCCCCACGACGCGCGCCATCCGAACTACAACATGTCCGTGTACGATCCACTGTGGGCGGTAGTCCAGGACTGCGATCTTGCGATCACCTTCCATATAGCGACCGGACGAGATCCGCGCGCGGCGCGCAAAGACGGCGGTGCAATCATAAACTATGCCGCCCATGCGCTCGGCCCGACGATTGAACCGATCGCAAGCCTGTGCGCATCGGGGGTGCTGGAACGGTTCGCGGGGCTGCGCTTCGTGGCGATTGAGTGTGGTATCGGATGGATTCCGTGGCTGCTCGAAGCGATGGACGAGGCCTCGCGTAAACATCACATGTGGGCCTTCCCGAAGCTCAAGAAGCTGCCGAGTGAATACTTCCGTGAGCATGGCGCGGCATCCTTCCAGGATGATCCGATTGGGTGTGAACTGGTCGAGAAACACGACCTGGTCGACAACTTTATGTGGGATAACGACTATCCGCATCACGAGGGTTCGTGGCCGCATTCGGCCGAGTCGATGGAACGTCAGATGGGCGGCCTCAAGGACGAGAGCCGCGCTAAGATTCTCGGCTTGAATGCCGCGAAGATGTTCAAGTTCGACGTCGACGCGCTGCTCCGCCGCCGCACTCCGGCGCCGCTCAACTGACTGGCGAGGTCGCGATTGCGTTCCCGTTTCAATCGAATCAGGAAGCAGTGAAGTAATATGGCAAGTACTCCGCAAACCACCACAGCGACAACCAGCAGAGGGACGGCCGAGCAGTTCGACGCGATTATCATCGGCGCGGGCGTTTCCGGCCTGTGTCAGCTGTACCATCTGCGCAAGCTGGGCTTGAAGGCTCGCGTTTTTGAAGAAGGCGGCGGAGTCGGCGGCACCTGGTACTGGAACCGTTATCCCGGTTGCCGCTTCGATTCCGAGAGCTATACCTACGGCTATTCGTTCTCCGAGGAGCTCCTGCAGGAATGGAATTGGCGGGAGCACTTCTCCGCGCAGCCGGACACGGAGCGCTACCTCAACTTCGTGGCGGATAAGTTCGACCTGCGCCGCGATATCCAGTTGAATACGCGGGTCGCCTCGGCGGTTTTCGACGATCAACAGAATTGCTGGGAAGTCCGGACGGAAAAGGGGGGCCGGGCGCACGCCCGCTTCCTGATCACGGCCGTAGGCATCCTGTCTGTGCCTTACACGCCGCCGTTCGCCGGGATCGAGAGCTTTAAAGGCGAGAAGTACCACACCGGCCGCTGGCCGCAGGAGCAGCCCAAGCTGGCGGGCAAGCGGGTCGCGGTGATCGGCACCGGCGCCAGCGCGGTGCAGTTGATCCCCGAGATCGCCAAGGTGGTCGGCCATCTGACCGTGTTCCAGCGCCGGCCCAACTACTGTGCACCCTTGCGCAACGCGACGATCGACCCGGAAACCCAGAAGAAGATCAAGGCGAGTTATCCGGAGATCTTCCGCCGGACCAGCGAGACCACTGCCGCTTTTATCCATGACTTTGATCCGCGCTCGATCTATGACGTGACTCCGGAGGAACGGCTGGCGCGATTTGAGGAGTTATGGGCGCAGCCCGGCTTCGCGAAGTGGCTCGGCAACTTCCGCGATATCAACACCGACCCGAAGGCGAACGAAATCTACGCTGAGTTCGTGCGCAACAAGATTCGCGCGCGCGTCAAAGATCCGGTCGTGGCGGAAAAGCTGGTGCCCAAAGACCATCCTTTTGGCGCCAAGCGGATTCCGCTTGAGAGTGGCTATTACGAAGCCTACAACCGCGACAACGTTACGCTGGTCGATCTTAAGGAGACGCCGATCGAGCGGATCACACCGAAGGGGATCAAGACCAGCGACGCCGAGTACGAATTCGACGTCATCATCTTCGCGACGGGTTTCGATGCGGTGACCGGCGCGCTGACCAAGATCGATATCCGGGGCAAGAACGGAGCCTCGTTCAAGGAGAGGTGGAGGCATGGTCCGCGCACCTATCTGGGGCTCCAGACTGCGGGCTTTCCCAACCTGTTCATCATCAGTGCGGCGGCGTTCGCCAATCTGCCACGCTGCGTCGAGATGCTGGTGGAATGGACCAGCGACTGTATCCGCTACATGCGCGAGAAGGGTCTTACGCGAATAGAGGCCAAGCCGGAGGCCGAAGAGGCTTGGGTGAAACACTCGGCCGAGCTGGCCGGCCATTCGTTCCTGACGCGCGGTGACGTCGGTGGCGACTCCTGGTTCCTGGGCGCGAATATCCCGGGCAAGGACCGCGTTTTCCTGCTCTATGCGAACAGCGCACCAGCGTATCGCAAGGAATGCGCAGAGGTCGCGGCCAAGGGTTATGAAGGGTTCGAGCTGCATTAAGAGGCCGTCAACCCAGCAAACATCAGCGACGTTTTCGGCCCTCACACACCCAGTTGTGCGCGTAAGGCGATGTGGAGGTACCCTCTCGCGTCGGGCGTAGGATTGCACTGAGAGCTGAGATTTCTCCGGGGCCGTGCTGCGGCGCGGTGGTGGAAATTCATTCAAAGCAGTATGTATTGTCGCAAGAGCTTTGGTGAAGGCGGGTTCGCGCTAAATAGGCCTCAACTGGTCTCAAGGAGAAATCTCATGGCGGAATTCGACGTAGTCATCAGGGGCGGAATGGTGATCGACGGCACGAGACTGCCTCGTTACCAGGCCGACATCGGGATCAAGCAGGGAAGGATCGCGAAAATCGGCAAGCTCAAGGGCCACGAAGGCAAAAAGGTGATCGACGCCGCCGGGATGAACGTGGTGCCGGGCTTCGTCGACCTGCACACCCATTACGACGCCCAGCTTTTCTGGGATCCGTATTGCACCATCTCGAGCTGGCACGGTGTCACGTCCGTGGTGATCGGCAATTGCGGGTTCGGCTTTGCTCCGGTCAAGCCCGAGTTGCGCGATCGCTCGATGCTCACGATGACGCGGACGGAGGCGATTCCGTACGCCTCGATGAAGGCTGGGCTGCCCTGGGACTGGGTTACCTATCCTGAGTTCCTCGACAGCGTCGAACGCCATCCGAAGGGCGTCAACATGCTGCCGTTCGTGCCGATGGCGCCGGTGATGATCTGGGCGATGGGACTCGAGGACGCGAAATCGGGGCGCAAGCCGACCGCGGCCGAAACCCAGACGATGCAGCGGCTGGTGCGCGACGCGATGGATCACGGCGCGTGCGGCTGGTCGGCCCAGCGGCTGGGCCGCAACAGCGTGCAGGCCGACTTCGACGGCACGCCGATGGTCACCGACCTGATGGCGGACGAGACCGCGCTGGCGCTCGCGAGTGTGCTGGGCGAGCGCAACGAAGGCTTCATCCAGATGACCTATGTGCCAGACGCGGCAGGCGATTACGTGGCCGCGATGAACCATTCGGAGAAGCATTTCGAGGAGCTGGCGACGGCGGCCGGCCGCCCGATTCTGTACAACGTGGTACTGATCAACGACGCCTACCCCGAGCGCTTTCGCGAACAGTTGCGATGGCTCGAGAGCTGCGTGAAGCGCGGAATCCGCGTTTACGGGCAAGGCCTGATGCTCGAGCAGAGCTTCACTTTCACGTTCAAGGATTGGAACCTGTGGGACGACTCGCCGGCGTGGCGGGAATGCACGACCGGATCGATCGAAGATCGGCTGCTCAAGCTCTCGGATCCGGAGCGCCGTCCGGAGCTGCGCCAGGTCGTGCAGTCAGGCGTGATCACGAATAACGTCGCGGACATCTTCGTAATCGAATGCCGGCGGCCCGAGTTGAAGAAATACGAAAATCTCAAAGTCGGCGAAATCGCACAGATGGAAAACAAGCATCCAGTGGATGCGATGCTCGATATCGCGGTGGCAGACGGGCTAAATACCGAATTCTATACGCCGCCGCTCAACGTCCGCGTCGACCATATGTCGGAAGTAATTCATTCGAACGCGATGGCGATTTTTGGGGTGTCGGACGGCGGTGCGCACACGAAATTCTTCACCGGCGGGCGCTACCCGACTGAGATGCTGATCAAGTTCGTGCGCGAGAATCCCGTCATGTCGCTCGAGGAGGCGCACTTCCGCCTGAGCGCGCATCCCGCTATGTGCGCCGGATTCAAGAATCGCGGCACCCTGATCGAAGGCGCGGCGGCGGACGTCGTGATTTACGATCTCGATCGCCTGAAGATCGAGCCGATGGAGGTTGTACACGACTTCCCGGGTGACGAGTGGCGGCGGGTCCAACGCGCCACGGGCTACCATGCGACGCTGGTCAACGGCGAGGTGACGTTCGAAGAGGGCACCTGCACGAACGCGACGCCGGGTCAGCTCCTGCGGCACGGCGAAGCGTCAAAATAGGTGATTGACCAAGCGCCCTCGCACACTGCCGTGTGTTTGAAGCCGACAGGGCGCAAAATGAGGGTCAATTCTACCAAACGTTCGCTTGCTCTTTATCGCAAAACAGTGCGAGAATCGGCAAGGTAAAGGGAGACCGCGAAATCGATCGCGACGGAGGGACCTATGAAGTTTGGCTTGCTGTACGAAATGGAAACACCACGTCCGTGGAACGCGATGAGCGAATACAACACGTACTGGCAGGCGCTGGCACAGATCGAACTGGCCGACCGCATCGGCATCGATTACGTGTGGGAAGTCGAGCATCATTTTCTCGAAGAGTACTCCCACAGCTCAGCGCCGGAGGTCTTTTACGGCGCGGTAAGCCAGCGCACCAAGAATATCCGGATAGCGCACGGGGTGCGGCTGCTCCCTTTCAACTTCAACAATCCGATTAAGGTGGCGGAACAGGCGGCGGTGCTCGATATTCTGAGCAACGGGCGGATGGAACTGGGCACGGGGCGATCCACGACGGCGCAGGAACTCGACGGCTTCAGTGTTGACTATGACCGCACGCGGCAGGAAGTTCGCGAAGCACTCGACATCATCGTCAAGGCGTGGACCGACGAGATCCTCGAGTATAACGGCAAGCTCATAAAGGTGCCGCCGCGGCGCGTGGTGCCGAAGCCGATCCAGAAGCCGCATCCGGCGATGTGGATGGCATGTGTAGCGCCCGACAGCTACCAGATGGCAGGCGATCGCGGGATGGGCGTGCTCAGCTTCAGCCTGAACTTCGAGCAGGTGCAGAAGAGCATGGAGGCGTATCACAAATCGTTCGCCAACCGCACCGACCAGGTGGGGAAGGTGCCGAACGAGGCGTTCGCCGGGCTGGTCATCTGCCACGTAGCGGAGAACAAGGAGGAAGAGGCGATCGGGCTCGAGGGCGCGCGCTGGTTCATGCACAACGTCGCCAAGCTGTTCGAGCCGCTGATGACGAAGAACAAGCTCTACTCCTATGAGTACCTGCGCAACCTGATGGCGATGGACATGGATCCCAAGGACACGCCCGACGCCAAGCTGAAGGAGCATCACATGGTCGTCGTGGGTAATCCCGACGAAGTGAACCGCAAGCTCGAGACGTTCGAGCGCAGCGGGATGGAACAGGTGATCATGTTCAAGCAGGCGGGCCGCATCCCGCATCAGAACATCATGAAGTCGCTGCGGCTGATCTCGAAGCACGTGCTGCCGCACTTCAACCCGCATCGCACGATCGCGACGGAGGAAATGTCGCTGGCCGCCGCCGGCCGCTAAGCGGAGTCTGTCACAGGGAGGGAGCCGTCTCGGCTCCCTCCTTTTTTTGTTGCCCTCCCCCTTTCTCGGATCACGGAGCAGTCGTAATCGGACATTTTGAGAGAGGCGCGTCGGTTGCTTTTGGCTATATCCGGCGCGCTTCGATAGACTGCCCTCGATTGACGTAACCGCCGCAAGCCGAGGGAGAGCGCCATGCCGCACAAAGAACCCTTCACGATTTCGGTTCCCGACGCCACGCTAAACGATCTCCGTGAGCGGCTCGCGCGCACGCGATGGCCGCGCGACTTCGGCAACGCCAATTGGGAATACGGCACCAAGCTCGAATACCTGAAGGAACTGGTCGAGTACTGGCGCACGAGTTACGACTGGCGCAAGCACGAGCGCGAAATGAATTCGTTCGCGAACTACAAGACCGAGATCGACGGCATCCCGATCCATTTCATCCACGAGCCGGGCAAGGGACCCAAGCCGATCCCGTTAATCCTGAGCCACGGATGGCCGTGGACATTCTGGGATTTTCACAAGATAATCCGACCGCTCGCGGATCCGGTGGCGTATGGCGGCGACCCGGCGGACGCGTTCGACGTGGTGGTGCCGTCGCTGCCCGGTTACGGCTTCTCGACGCCGCTGCTGACGACCGGGATCAATTATTGGCGGACGGCGGATCTGTGGGTGAAGCTGATGCAGGACGTGCTCGGCTACAAGAAGTTCGCGGCGCAGGGCGGAGATTGGGGCGCGATTATCACGGCGCAACTCGGTCATAAGTATGCAGAGCAGATGATCGGCATACACATGAATCTGCTGGTCTCACTTTCGTTCTTTGGCGGGGGCGGTCCCAAGCCCGAAGACTTCGGCCAGGGCGAAGAGGGCTGGCTCGAGCGCAACCGCAATTTCATGTCCAACGAGTCCGGGTACATGCAGCTTCAGACGACCAAGCCGCAGACGGTGGCGTATGCGCTCAATGATTCGCCGGCGGGGCTGTGCTCGTGGATCGTGGAGAAGCGGCGGACCTGGAGCGATTGCGGCGGCGACGTCGAGCGGCGGTTTTCCAAGGACGACCTGTGCACGACGATGACGCTCTACTGGGTAACAGAAAGCTACGGCACATCGGCGCGCTACTACTACGAAGCGCGGCACAACTTGTGGCAGCCGTCGCACGATCGCACACCAGTGGTCGAGGCGCCCACCGGAGTTTCGGTGTTCCTTAAGGAAGTGATGCTGATGCCGCGGAAGTGGGCGGAGCGTTACTACAATCTCAAGCGCTGGACCGTGATGCCGTCGGGCGGCCATTTCGCGCCGATGGAAGAACCCCAGCGGCTGGTCGACGACGTGCGTGCGTTCTTCCGCACAATGCGCTGAGCAAAGTACAGTCGAGCTGCGCTTGCGCGTTGATCACTCGATAGGCCTGCGCGAGCGGATCGCGTTCTGATAGATTTCGCGGCGGCTGCGGCCGGTCAAATTCGCGACGGCCGCCGCGGCCTGCTTGAGGCTCAGACCCGCTTCGCACAAGACCTCGACGGTTCGCGTCTCGTCGAGGGCGGGCACGGTTTCACCGCGAGGTTCGGCAGCCGCGCCGGTGCCGGCAACCACGAGCGTGATTTCTCCGAGCGGCGCTTGACGGACAAAACGATCGGCGAGTTGGGCTAGCGTGCCGCGCACGGTCTCTTCGTGAGTCTTGGTGAGTTCGCGCACAACGGCCGCAACTCGATCGGCACCGAACACCACCGCCATTTCGCGCAGGGTTTCTTCGAGGCGGCGCGCCGCCTCGAAGAAAACCATCGTACGTTCCTCTCGCGCAAGCCGTCCGAGAGCGGAACGGCGCGCGCCCGCCTTAGCCGGAAGAAAACCTTCAAAGACAAACCGGTCGGTCGGGATTCCGGCGATGGAAAGTGCCGCGATCGCCGCTGACGCTCCCGGGACGGCCACGACGCCGATTCCAGCTTCGTGCGCGGCTCGCACAAGCCGGTAGCCGGGATCGGAGATTGCCGGCGTACCGGCGTCGGTGACCAGCGCAACGTTGGCACCGGCGCGAAGGCGTTCGATAATCGCGGGCGTGCGGCGCTGTTCGTTGTGCTCGAAAAAACTGGTCGTGGGCGTGCGAATCGAATGCGCCGTGAGGATCCGTCCCGTGCGCCGGGTGTCCTCGCATGCGATTAGATCTGCCTGTGCGAGGACTTCGAGCGCGCGCTCGCTGATATCGCGCGGGTTGCCGATCGGCAAGCCGACGACGTAAAGAATTCCGCCCGCGCCAACCGCCGAATTTTCACTCAAGGATGCCGCACCCGCCTGACTTCTGGCGCGCGACGGACCCGATCAACGGCCCGGCGTCCCCTCCATATACGCGGTGTGGAAGGTGCGCGACTTGAATTTCCAGGTATCGCCGGTTTTGACGTAGTCGTCCTCGTAGAAACCGCTGCCGATCCACTTCATGTTCTGTTTAACGTTGCGCAGTTCGACGTAGCAGCGGCCGGTCGCGCGGCCAGCGCCTTTCAGATCGATCACGTGATTGTGAATGTAAGGGCGCGGTGTGATGTCGCCGGAAGTGAGACCTCCGTAGAGCTTGAGCAAGGCGTCGCGGCCCGAGGCGACATGTTCGCGCTTACGGCCCTTGGTGATAAAGGCCCCGTCGGCGGCGAACAAGTCGACGATCCCGGGAATGTCGTTGCGCCATACACAGTCGCAGTATTTGATCGGCAACTCGCGGATCGCCTCGCGGTCGGCCAGTTCGGCCGCCATCTGCTCGACACTCTTTGCCATCGATGATCCCTCCTCAATCGAAATCGAAAGAAACGTTAGTCGCCAGGGCTCAGCGCTGTGCAACGGCCTTCGGCTGGCGATGCTCCATATGGACCTGCTGAAAGCGGCGTGAATTGAATTTCCAGTCGTCGCCGACCTTGATGTACTCGTCGTCGTAGAAGCCGGTGCCGAGCCAGGCGAGATTGTTGCTGGCGTCGCGCAGTTCGACGTAGCAGCGGCCGTTCGCTCGCCCGCTACCCTTGAGCTCGATCACGTGGTTATGGATGTAGGGACGCGGGGTTAGCGAAGCGAGACCCTCGGCATAAGATTTGTGCAGGTCGGCGCGACCCGTAGTGGTATGCTCACGCTTCGGCCCGACAACAGTGAACGAGCCGTTCTCGGCAAAAAGGTTGACAATACCGGCGACGTCGCCACGCCATACGCAGTCGCAATAGCGCTGAGGCAGTTCGCGGATTGCCTCACGGTCGTAAAGTTCCGTAACCGTTTGATCGAAACTCTTTGCCATCAGGTTTCCTCCTCGTTTCAACCCGTGCGAGCCTTGCACACGCTCGCGGACGCGCCCAGGAGCGGACTCAGTCGCGATTGGCCATGCGTCCTTCGCCATGGACGAGCTGCACTCGGCGCGACTTGAACTTCCATTGGTCGCCAACTTTTACGTATTCATCGTTGTAGAAGCCGGTACCGAGCCAGCTCATGTTGTGGCTGGCATCGCGCAGTTCGACATAGCAGCGGCCGGCAGCGCGACCATTACCGTGTAAGTCGATCACATGGTTGTGGATGTACGGACGAGGAGTGAGAGAAGAGAGGCCTTCTTTGTAGGTCTTGAGCAACTCGGCGTGACCGCGGTTGCTGTTCTCCACGCCCTTGGCGCCGACCATCGTGAATACGCCGTCCTCGGTAAAGAGGTTTACGATACCTTCGATATCGCCGCGCCATACGCAGTCGCAATACCGCACCGGCAGCGCGCGAATCGCCTCGCGGTCGGCCAATTCGGTCACAATTTGCTCGAGGCTTTTCGCCATCGCCTATTCCTCCCTATCGGGACTTTTAGCCGCCTCGCGCGGCATCCCGATGCTTAGCACTGAATGGCGCGGACGTGAAAGTGGGACGAACCGCGCAATGAGTGAAGATCGCTTTGCCCGTTAGCTCGCTGATGCCGGCAGTCTTGTCGCCGAAGGGACCGTCCGTGAAGGTCCCAATCGTGTCACTGGATCGGTCCTCGCGATAAGAGTGCTGACGAAGTGCCAGCGCTGGTTGGCTTAGCCAACGGCATAGGGCTTGCTTCGTTACCGTCTTAGGAGGTTACACAAAATGGTTAAGCCATTGTTCAAGTCGCTGGTCGTCGCCGTGGCCCTTGCGGCGTCATTGTCCCTTGCGCCAAAGGCCTTTGCCCAAGCCGGGACGGCCGCAGACAAGGGTGAAGTCAAGATGGGGTATCTTAGCTGCAGCGTGTCGAGTGGCTGGGGGGTGATTTTTGGATCATCGAGAGACCTGCAGTGTACGTATACGCCCACATCGGGAGCGGTGGAGCATTACAAAGGCGAAATCAACAAGTTCGGAGCGGATATCGGCTATCTTCAGTCGGGTGTGATTCTGTGGACCGTGTTCTCGCCATCGGACACGATCGGCAAGGGCGCGCTCGCCGGTCACTACGCCGGAGGAACCGCGAGTGCAACTGTCGGCCTGGGGGTGGGAGTAAACGCGCTGCTTGGCGGAATGCATAGTTCGATTTCGCTCCAGCCGGTGAGCATCGAGGGTACGAACGGACTCAACGTCGCCGCCGGTGTTGCGACGATGAATCTCGACTATGTGATGCAGTGATTGCAGTGGCGCAGTGACTTAGTAACGACGGAAGTGGGGTCGTGGCATGCATAGTCACCCCGGCCCCGCTTCCGCAATGCCGCAGCCGCGAATCCTTTCAGCGCGCGCTCGACAAGCGATGGCCGGCGGTGAAACCGCCGTCAACGACTATCGCCTGCCCTGTGATAAACGATGCGTCATCGGAGCACAGAAAGAGCGCGGTGCGTGCGATCTCCTCCGGCTGCCCCAACCGGTTGAGCAGATGAGCCCTCTCCCACCTGCGTAACGCTTCCTGCTGCTTCTCCGGTGGTAAATGGGCGTATCCACTTTCGAACAGCGGCGTTCCGATCGTTCCCGGGCAAATGCAGTTGATGCGGATGCCATGCTCTGCGTAATCCATCGCCATCGACTTGGTCAGCAGGATCACGCCAGCCTTGGCCGCGCAGTAATGCGCCATGTGCCGCACGCCTTCGATCCCCGCAACCGAGGCCGTGCTGAGGATCACGCCGCCCCGCTTCATCAGTTCGGGCAAAGCGTACTTCGAGCCGAGGAAAACGCCCTTGAGGTCGACGTCGACCACGCGATCCCATTCCTCTTCCGTCATCTGGTGCAGGGCTTTTGCGTTGCCGATCCCGGCGTTGTTGTAGAGGATATCGAGGCGGCCGAAGCGGCGGACCGTTTGAGCGACCATGTGTTCGGCATCGGCAGCTTTCGCAATGTCGGCCTTGATCGCGAGCGCCTCGCCCCCGTTCTGAGCGATCTGTGCCGCCACCGTCTTGGCGTTGTCTTCGGCCCAATCGGCGATCGCGATTTTGGCACCCTCTTTTGCGAAAAGAAGCGAGGTGGCCTTGCCGATTCCTGACCCGCCTCCGGTTATGAGCGCGATTTTGTTGTCGAGCTTGCCCATTGCTCGGTTCTCCTCGCGGACCTTGAAGGGCCCGATGGTGACAATGATAGCGCGTTATGAGCGGCCGACGAAAAACTGGAGCGAGCGGCTGGCGAAAGCGATCATCGGCGGCGGATAGAGTCCCAGGAAGATCGTCACCAGCGCAAGCACGCCCATCAAGCCATAGTTCCAGAATTCGCCCGTGAATGGCTTTTCGTCACCCGCGGGCTGTTCGAGGAACATCTCCTTAACCGGCCTCATGTAGTAGTAAAGCGAGACCACCGAGTTCAAGATGCCGATCACGGCGAGAACATAGAACCGCTCACTGATAGCAGCCGCGAACACATAGAACTTGCCGATAAAGCCGACGGTCGCGGGAATCCCGGTCAGGGAAAGCAGGAAAATGCTGAGCGCGATTGCCGGAACCGCGCCGCCGCGCCATGCCAGTCCGCGATAGGCGCCAATATCCTCGCGTCCGGTCGCATTGGCGACGATCATCACGACCAGGAATGCACCCGCATCCATGACATAATATGCGAACAGGTAGACGAGCATCGCGCGGATGCCGTCGTCGGAGAGCAGGACGAAACCCATCAGCGCGTAACCCGCCTGCGCGATACTGGAGTAGGCAAGCAGGCGCTTCATGTTGTCCTGCTGCAACGCAGCAAGATTGCCAAGCGTCATCGTGACCGCACAAATGATGAGGAGCAACTGCGGCCATTCCACGCCCTTGAGCGCCTGCCAACTTCCGCCCGCCGCCAGATGCGAGATTGCAGGATAGAAAAACCGCGTGAGCAGGGCGAACCCCGCGGCCTTGGAACCGACGGCTAAAAGGGTCGTGATCGGGATTGGCGCGCCCTCATACACGTCGGGCGCCCACATGTGAAACGGGACCGACGCCACTTTGTAGCCCATCCCTGCCAGAATCAGCACCAACGCGATGAACACTGCGAGCGCTGGCGCGGCACCACCCGCAAAAAGCGCGCGGTTGATGACGTTGAAGTCGAGCGAGCCGGCGAGCCCGTAGATCCAACTCATCCCGTAGATCATCGTGCCCGCGGCGACGCCGCCGTAAATCAGGTACTTGAGCGCGGCCTCCTGCGATCTCCGATTGCGCCTGAGGATACCGGTCAGAACGTAGGAAGTCAGACTCACGAATTCGAGCGCCAAATAGGCCATCAGCAGATTCACCGCCTCGGCCATCAGAAACATCCCTAGTGTGCTCGCGAGCAGCACGGCGTAATATTCGCCCTGTTCGCAATGGCGGACCTCGTCGGATCCAATCGACATCCAGACCGCAACCAGCGCCGCCAGTGCGATCAGCGCGCGAAAGAAAAGCGCGAACGAATCGTAGACCACCATCCGGTTGAACAGCCACGCGCCGGTGGCGTGCGGCTCGAGCCCGATCAGCAACAGAGCGCCGGCGGCGACCAGCAACGAGAGATCGCCTAAAATCGCCTTTTCGCGCAGGACGAGATCGAGCAGCACAACGGCAAGCATCCCCCCGGTAAGAAGCAGTTCGGGGTAGAAGTAGCGGAGGCTGGCGAGATTGCCGAGGTCCATCGTGATATTCGTACGCTGCGAGCCCTAGTGAAGCGCGGCGGTCGCCACCGGATTGGCGGAAAGCACGATCTGGTTGAGATGGACCAGCGAGGTGTTGAGCAGACTCAGGATTGCATGCGGATAAACGCCGAGTATCAGCACGATTACTCCGAGCGGCACCAGCGTAAATGCCTCGCGAAAGCTCAAATCCGGATAGCCCCTGTATTTCTCGTTGAGCGGACCCAAATAGATCCGCTGAAAGCACCACAGGAGGTATCCCGCCGTCAGGATCGCAGTGGCCGCACCGAGGATCGTCATTATGGGATGCGGCTGCCAGGCGCCGATCAACACCAGCACTTCCGAGATAAAGGCGGAGAGCCCCGGCAATCCCATACCGGCAAAAAAGGCGATTCCGGTTATCCCGGCGTAGACCGGCATCTGCTGTGCCAGACCGCCGAAGCCGTCAATCTCACGATGATGGGCGCGGTCGTAGATTACGCCAACCAGGATGAACAGCATGGCGGTGATCGTGCCATGGTTGAACATCTGAAGTACCGCGCCGTTGATTCCGGCCGCGGTAAACGATGCCATCCCGAGCATCACGTAGCCCATGTGGCTGATCGAGGAGTACGCTACGAGCTTCTTGAAGTCCTCCTGCGCCATCGCGCACATCGCGCCGTAGACGATATTGACCGTTCCGATCACGCCGAGGAAAAGCCAGGCCAGATCATGGCTGGCGGCCGGCAGAATCGGGTAGTTGACGCGCAGGATTCCGTAGGTGCCCATTTTTAGCAGAACCCCGGCAAGGATCACGCTGATAGCGGTTGGCGCTTCAACGTGCGCGTCGGGCAGCCAGGTATGGAATGGGAAAGCGGGAATCTTGATCGCGAAACCGATGAACAGCGCGATCCATACGATACGCTGGAAGCTGATCGAGTAGTGCGCCGCTTGCGCCGCAAGCACGGTCATGTCGAAGGTCGGAGTCGCGCCATAGTAGTAAAGCCCAAGCATGGCCAGCAGGATCAGCACCGAACCGAGCAACGTGTAGAGGAAGAACTTGATCGCCGCGTACTCGCGGCGCGGACCGCCCCAGATGCCTATGAGAAAATACATAGGCAGCAGCATCACTTCCCAAAATATGTAGAAGAGGAAGAAGTCGAGCGAAACGAATACCCCCATCATCCCGGTATCGAGCAGCATCAGCAGCGCATAATAGCCCTTCTCGGCGCGGTTGATACTGAAGCTGGCAAAAACCGAGATAAAGCAGATGAGCGCGGTGAGCAGGACCATCGAAATGCTGATGCCGTCAACGCCCAGGAAGTAGAAGATGTGGTAGGCGCGGATCCACGGCGCGCGCTCCACAAACTGCATTGCGGTCGTCGACGTATTGAAATTGGCATAGAGCCATCCGGCGATCGCAAGTTGCGGCACGGTGGCCGCTGCCGCGATCCAGCGGTATGCCGGCTTGAACGACGCCGGACAGATCAGGATCAGCGCCATCCCGATTAAGGGAACGAAAGTAATCAGTGTCAGGGCATGAGTCATGTTTTCAGTACGTGCTCGTCATGCGCGCAACATCGCGCGTACGATGAGGATCACCATCACCGCAGCCAGGATGCCGTAGAGGTAGCCGTTGATTGAACCGGTCTGAAGGCGGCGCAGGCGTCCTCCAGCCGCGAGCGTCGAGTTGGCGGCAAGGTTGACCAGGCCGTCCACAACGTAGTTATCGAACAGGCCGGAGAGCCATGCTCCGAAGACGGTGAACATCGCGGTCAGGTTCACAACTCCGTCGATGATGTGCTGGTCGAACCACGCCATCGCCCGGGTCGCCGTCATGTATGGCCGTACGATGGCCGCATTGTAGGCTTCATCGACATAGTATTTGTTGAGCGAAAGGCGATAGAGCATCCCGCCGGCAAATTCGCCCATCTTCTCCGCACTCAGTCGCTCCGCGCGGTACGTGAGATCGGCTAGTAGCCATCCGCACGCCACAATCAGCAGGGACAGACCGGCAAAGAACGCCTCGCGGCTTGTGTCATGCAAACCCGTTTCAAGTAAGGCACGCGTCTGCCCCGACGCAAACACGGGATCGAGGAAGCGTTCAAGCGGCGCGAAGGTCACAACAAACCCCGGCATCATCACGAAGCCGCCGATCACC
>DASPQS010000004.1:0-3308 GCA_035624865.1 Binataceae bacterium (SeqCode)
TCACGCCGAATCGTCCTGATGCTCTCCTTCGCCGCGCTCGCCAATCCTCGCCTCAAACGCATCGTATAGGGCCTCGACTTCTTCGCCTTCAACCGCCACTTCGATCAAAAAGATCCCGACTTCGACCAGCGCATGGAGAAAAACAGCGCGACGACCATCGAAGATACGCTGTTAAGCTTCGACGCTCTTCACGATAGCTATGAGGAACTCGTGCGCGCCTTGCACGGACGCTCGCGGCTCCCGCCGGCCAGGACCGCCCAAGTCCCGTGGCCGATGGCCCTGATCTGCCGCGACCTCGACGCGCCCGTCAATCGCGACCTCGCGCTTACCGCGCCGCCCCTGATCGTCACTCAGCTCTCGTACAATCGCTACGCGAATTTCGATTTCTCCGAAGCCTTCTATCGCCTGTTCCTCGATTCGATCGCCCGCGCCGGCGTCCGTGGCGTCGAGGTCATCATCGTGCTCCCCCCGATGAGCCAGTACGAACTCGAATCGCTCCGCCTGAGCGGCGAATGGCCCGCGTTCATGAACTTCAAGCGGCGGCTGGCCGCGATCCAGCCGTTCTGGGACTTCTCAGGATACAACCCGGTCGCACGCAGCGACCAGCTCTTCTCCGACGTAATCCACACCCGCGCCGGCGTCGGCCAACTGATCCTTCGAGTCGCACTGGGCAAGGATACTTCGCCCTGCGGCGAGCGGGCGCGCGCCGTGATTGAAAGCGGCGTCCGCGTGGATCGATCCAACATCGAAGACGTAATCGCGAGCCAGCAGCGGATGGAGCAATTGGCCGCGCGCGACGGCTCCCGATATTCGCGCGCCGCGGCCGAGGCGATGGTCATCCGGTGACCTCGCCCTAGTCACTTGGCGCTTGCGGCGCGCCTCTGCACTGTCGTCGTCAGCGCGGTGTCAGGCCGAAGGCTTCGGCGAGCAGCTCATACGACCGCATCCGGGCGGCGTGGTCGTGCACGATCGTCACCACCATCAACTCGTCGGCATTAAGCACGCTTGCCATGTCGATCAGGCGGTCGCGCACCGTGTCGGGCGCACCGGCGAAGTAGCGCGGCCATTCGTCACCCGCCGCAGGCGGCGGCTCAGGCGCGGGACCCAGCTCCGCGATCGCTTCCTCGGGCGTCGGAATCGGCCGGATATCGCCTTGCCGGATACGCCGGCGGAACAGGCGCGCGCTCGTGAGCAGCCGCGCCGCCTCGGCGTCGCTCTCGGCGCAAATCGCCCCCAGCCCAATCATCACCCGCGGCTTCGAACCGTGCTCGTCCGGCATGAAATGTGACCTGTAATACTCGACCGCCCGGCGCGTCGGCTGCGGGTCGATAAAGTGCGCAAACGAGTACGGCAACCCGAGCTGCGCCGCCGCCGAGGCGCTCCACAGGCTCGATCCGAGCAGCCATACCTCGGGCGCGCCCGGCATCGCGGGCGAAATCTTGATCCGGCTGAACGGATGGTCCGGCGGGAATTCTCCTTCCAGCCACGTGATCAGCTCCACCAACTGCTGCCCGAAGTCATCGGGTTGCTGCCGCTCGCGATCGCGCCGCAAGGCCCACGCGTCGAGCGGCGTCCCGCCCGGCGCCCTCCCTACTCCGAGGTCGATGCGGTTCGGATAAAGCGCGTGGAGCACGCGGAAGGTCTCCGCCACCTTGAGCGCGCTGTAATGCGGCAGCAGCACGGCGCCCGATCCCACCCGAATCCCCGAGGTCTCGGCCGCCACCCGCGCGATCATGATCTCGGGCGCGGGGCTTGCCAGCGACACGATCGCGTGATGCTCGGCGATCCAGTAGCGCTCGTAGCCCAGCCGGTCGGCCAGCCGCGCCAATTCGATCGTATTGTGCAATGCCTCCGCCGGCGTTGATCCGGCCGAAACGGGAGATTGATCAAGTACCGAAAGTTTCAAAGTCCTACTGGAGTGACAAATCCGCCCGCGTTGTCTTGCCCTTGTCCGAAATCCCCTTGGCGTCGAGTTGCGGCGCCGACTCGAACAGCCGCCCCGGATCGATCTGCTTCGCCATCCATCCGCGCACCGCGTCCGCACGCGCGTCCGCGAGCTTCTTCAGATCCTGGTCCGTCACCGCCATATTGGTGATCAAGAGCTTCTTCATCTCGTCGGGCGGCAATGACTTGTTGAACCCCATAAAATCCTTCGGCTTCGGAAATTCCGCCGCCTTGTATGCGCGCTTCAGGTACTTGTCATACTCGTCCTGGCTGAGCGGTGCTTTTGCCTCCACACCCGCTTCTTCCGCCTGCTCCCTGACCAGCCGCTCCACCTTCGCTTCGCGCAGCCCGGCGCGATCGAACTCCGGATCAACCCGCCCCGCGATTCCCATCCGCAATCCCGTCCGATCCTTAAGCGCCTTGGCTATCGTGGTCAGCCGGCTGATGCTGTCCGGCGTCAGCGTCGCATAGCCCGGCGCGAACTCGATATAGGAAAGCTCCTGGCTTTCGCCGCCTCCGAAGGCCGCCGCGATCAGGCTGAACGGTGACGTCGCCGCCTTGACGATCAGGTTCTTGAACACCTGCCATATCACGCCGCCGATGCTGAACTGCGGGTCCGACAGCGATCCTGACACCGGAAGGTTCAGATCGATCTGTCCCTTCGAATTCTTGAGCAGCGCGACCGCCAGCCGCACCGGCAGATTCGTCGCGTCCTTGCTCTCGACCCGATCGCCGAAAGTGAACTGGTCGATAAAAATATGGTTGTTCGCCGTCAGATTGTTCTGATCGAGCAAATAGTGCACGTCGAGAGTGAGCGTGCCCTTGATAATCGGATAGCCCGTATACTTCGTCGAATACGGCGTCAGGTTCGTCAACTCGATACCATCGGCCTTCGCGCCGATATTAACGTAGGCCATCGGGGCCAGCGGATTGATCGATCCGGTGATCCCAATCGGGGCGCTCCCGTTGACCTTTCCTTGCAGCGCCACATCCGCTGGCGTCGTCGTATGCGTGCCGAAAGCCCCCACCTTTCCCCCGATCTCGGTGAGGTTGGCGCTGTAATTCGGTTTGATAAAATCGTCCGTGTAATTGACGTGCCCGCCTTCCAGCGTGATCCGGTCCACTTCGATATCGGCGTTGATCGGCTTTGCAGCCGGCGCTCCGGGCTGGCCCGGCGCCGCTGGGCTCGCAGCCGCGGCCGGCGGTGTTGGCGCGGGTGTCGGCGTCGGCGACGGAACGGCGGCCGGAGCCGCTGCCGTCTGCTCGCGCGTCAGCGACTTCGGTGCGGCCTGCGGATTCGTCGTGATATCGGAAAGATTCAGGCGGCCGTTGCGGTCAAGGATAATCCGCGCGTAAAAATCGGC
>DASPQS010000005.1:0-11144 GCA_035624865.1 Binataceae bacterium (SeqCode)
CCACGCCAAACCGCATGGCTCCAACCCCGCCAACTTGACTGTACTTCCCGGCCCCACCTATAGTGGCCTCAGCTAGTCCATTATTCGGCCCGCCGATTCGCCCTGGCCGAAAAATCCCGATACAATAAGCCTTTAGCAAGCCTTTAGGACCCAACCGCTGCATGAAACGAACGGAACAAATGACCTTCTGGGAGCGCCTCTACCTCCTCGAGGTTCTTCGCGGCCTCGCCGTCACCAACTACCACTTCATGCGCAACCTTTCGCTCCATATCGCCCACGCGTTCGGCTTCGCCAAGGACCGGCCCGCCGCCGTGACCACCCAATACCCCGAGCAGCGCAAGACCTACCCCGAGGGCTACCGCGGCAGCCATCGCCTCACCCTGCGCGAGAACGGCACCGTTCGATGCACCTCCTGCTTCCTGTGCGCTACCGCCTGCCCGGCCCAATGCATCTACATCGAAGCCGGCGAACATCCCGACCCCCACGTCGAGAAGTTCCCGCTGCGCTACGAAATCGACACCCTCCGATGCATCTACTGCGGGCTTTGTGTCGAGGCCTGCCCCTGCGACGCCATCCGGATGGATACTTACGTGCATCCGCGAATTTGGGGCTTCGACCGCCGCGACTTCGTCGAGACCAAGGAGCTCCTGATGCATCGGTCGCGTGTCATCGCCGAAAAGGGACGCGACGGCAACATGAACGAAATGATGGAGTGGTACGCGGATCAGGCGCGCCAGGTTTACAATCCCCTGCGCGGCGAACTCCGCACCTACAGCGAACGTGAATTGCCTCCGCAATGGGAAGAGCAGCCGGCCGAGCCCGAGCTTCCCGCGCTCGACCGCCATCATCCGCCGCACCCGAACGGCCGGCAGTAATCGCGCCCGGCCCGCCGCACCGAAAAAAATTTCATCCCTGGAACAGTGACGTTGGCGGGCGAGGCGGTGTATATAAATTATTCCGGTCCGCCGTTGGACCACGGCGGGCCATCGAATGCTCACTCAGAGGTGTCGACATGACCCAGCTTGAAGCTGCACGAAAGGGCGTCATCACCCAGCAGATGAACGAAGTGGCCGAGGACGAGGGACTCAGCCCCGAGGAAATACGCGCGCTGGTCGCCACCGGCGAGCTCGTCATCCCGCACAACCTCCATCACGAATTCCGCGCCATCGGCATCGGCCGCCGCCTGCGCACCAAGGTCAACGCCAATATCGGCGCGTCGAACTTCCATCAGCTCATCGAGGAAGAGATCGAAAAGCTCTATACCGCGGTGCGCTTCGGCTCCGACTCCGTGATGGATCTCTCGACCGGTACCGACCTCGACCGCATCCGTACCGAGATTGTCTCGCGATGCCCGATCATCCTCGGCACCGTGCCGATCTACCAGGTGGCCGCCGAAGGCTCGATCATGGAGCTCGGCGCTGAGCGATTTCTCGAGGTCATCGAGCGCCAGGCCCGCCAGGGCGTCGACTACATGACCCTGCATTGCGGGGTCACGCGCGAGAGCGTCCGCAAACTGCGCGGCCAACAGCGCATCGAGGGCATCGTCTCGCGCGGCGGCGCGCTGCTCGCGGCCTGGATCGAGCGCACCGGCAACGAGAATCCGCTCTACGAGCACTTCGACGAGGTCTGCGCCATCCTGCGCGAACACGACGTCACGATTTCGCTGGGCGACGGGCTGCGTCCCGGAGCCACCGGCGACGCCACCGACCGCGGCCAGTTGGCCGAGCTCTTGGTCCTGGGTGAACTCACCGAACGCGCCCGCGCGCTCGGCGTCCAGGTGATGATCGAAGGCCCCGGCCACGTGCCGCTCGACCAGATCGAGGCCAACGTCAAACTCGAAAAGCGTGTCTGCGGCGGTGCTCCCTTCTACGTCCTTGGACCGCTGACCTGCGACGTCGCCCCCGGCTACGACCACATCACCGGCGCGATCGGCGGCGCCATCGCCTCCGCCGCCGGCACCGATTTCCTGTGCTATGTGACCCCGGCCGAGCATCTGCGCCTGCCCGACATCGAAGACGTCCGCGAGGGCGTGATCGCCACCCGCATCGCCGCCCACTCGGGCGACCTCGTCAAGGGCGTGCGCGCCGCCAAGGTCTGGAACGACCAGATGTCGCGCTATCGCAAGGCGCTTAACTGGGACGGGATGTACGCGATGGCGATGGACCCGGACAAGGCCCGCCGCTACAAGGAAGAGAGCGAAGCCGCCGGCTCCAACGTTTGCAGCATGTGCGGTTCGCTCTGCTCGATTAACATCGACAACGCCGCCATCAAGTTCACCCGCCGCCGCGCCGTCGCCGCCGAGGCTGAGGCTCATGCCGCCGCGGGCTGAGCCGGCGCGCGCCGGGGATTACTCCGCCGCGCTCGCGATCGAAGTCTTCGACCAGCACGGGCAGTTGCACCGGCTGTCCGATTATCGCGGCCGCAACCTGGTGGTCTACTTCTATCCGCGCGACGACACCCCCGGATGCACGGTCGAGGGCAAGGAATTTCGCGACCTGCACGAGGAGTTTCTAGCGCTCGAATGCGCTGTGGTCGGGGTCAGCACCGATTCGGTCGATTCCCATCGCGCCTTCGCCGAAAAGCACGGGCTCCCCTTTACGCTGCTGGCCGATACCGCCGGCGACCTCGCGCGCGCCTTCGGCGTCCTCGCGGACGGGATGGCCGAACGGTCAACCTTCGTGCTCGACCGCGACGGCCGCGTGGTCCGCACTTTCTACGAAGTTTCGCCCCGCGGCCACGCCCAGCAGGTGCTCAACTTCGTCCGCACCATGCTCGAGTCACACAGGATGCTGGGTGGCTGACCGTGCGGTCAGCCCAGCACCCGGCAGTCGGTATCATTATGCAACCTTCAACCCGCATGGTTATACTGGCTCTTACATAGTTTAGCGTTTCTGCTAAGGGTGAAATATTTCACCACCCGCAACGGTAAAGGCATATGGCGAAAACCTCCAAGAACATCCTCGACGAGGCCCGCGCCTCGATTAAGCAGATCGACATCGACGAGGCGCGCCGGATGCTCGAACAACCCGGCACCGTCTTGGTCGACGTGCGCGAGAGCGACGAATGGCGCCAGGGGCACATCCCGCAGGCGGTCGGTATTCCGCGCGGCTTCCTCGAGCTGCGCATCGAGGAGAAAGTCCCCGACCACAAGAGCCCCGTGATCCTGCAATGCGCCTCCGGGACACGCTCGTTGCTGGCGGCGCGCGCGTTGCGCGAACTCGGCTATGACAACGTCTACAACCTGACCGGCGGTTTCAACGCCTGGAAAGATCGCGGCCTGCCGTGGACGGCGGAACGCGTCTTCACCTCCGAGGACATCACGCGCTACTCGCGCCATTTCGTGATTCCCGAAGTCGGCGAAAAGGGTCAGGCCAAGCTGCTCGATTCGAAGGTGCTGATTCTCGGCACCGGCGCGCTCGGCTCGCCGTCGTCGCTCTATCTGGCCGCTGCCGGCGTCGGCACGATCGGCCTGGTCGATTTCGACGTGGTCGATCTCTCCAACCTGCAACGCCAGATTATTCATGCGGTCGATCGGGTGGGGATGCTCAAGACCGAGTCGGCGGCCGAATCAATCCGATCGTTAAACCCGGGAATCAAGGTCGTCCGCCACGACGTGCGGCTCAGTTCCGAAAACGTGATGGACATCATCAGGGACTACGACGTGGTCGTGAATTGCGGCGACAATTTCCCGACGCGCTACCTGATCAACGACGCCTGCGTCTTTGCGAAGAAGCCGCTGGTCGACGGCGCCATCTTCCGCTTCGAGGGAAACGCCACCGTATTCTATCCGGCCGCCGGCGGGCCTTGTTACCGCTGCCTGTACCCGGAACCTGCGCCGCCCGACATGGCGCCTTCGTGCGCGGAGGCGGGCGTGCTCGGCGCGCTTCCCGGAGTGATCGGTTCGATCGAAGCGCTCGAGGCGATCAAGCTTCTGCTGGGTGCGGGCAAACCGCTCATCGGCAGAATGGTCTACTTCGACACCCTGTCGGCCGAATACGTGCGGATGCTCAAGATTCGCCGCAATCCGGAGTGCCCGGTTTGCAGCGAGCATCCCAGCCAGACCACGCTCATCGACTACGAAGCGTTCTGCGGGCTGGCGGCACCTAGCGGCAACGGCGCGGCGGCAGAGGCCAACGGCCATGCGACGGCTGGAGCGGCGGGCCGCTGATGCGGTTTCAGGCGATCTGTGAGGTGTGAACCGAACGGCGGGCGTCATCGAAGACGCCCGCCGTCGCGCTTGAAAATGGGTTTGGGGCGGGGACAATTATGGCGTTGGGGCCTTTTTACGTGGCACAGAAACTGATCGACACCGTCGGCCTGAAAGGCACCGCACTCCTGATGCGGCACGGCGAGACCGACTGGAATCGCGAAGGCCGCGTGATGGGCCGTCATGAGGTCGAGCTTAACGCCAAGGGCCGCGCGCAGGTTGAATCCGCCGCGCGCTTCGCCGAGAGCATCAGGCCCGATTTGATCGTGACCAGTCCGCTGCGGCGCGCGCGCCAATCCGCTGAAATCATCGCGGCCGGACTGGGCGGCATTGAAATTGTCGAGGAGCCCGAAATCGCCGAGGTGCTCTACGGCCGCTGGGAAGGGATGACCTACCACGAGCTAATCGAGGATCCTCATTACCTCGAGTATCGCAAGTCTCCGATCGAACACCCGACGCCCGGTGGCGAGACGATCCCCGAAGTTCAGGCGCGCGGCGTCGCCGCCGTCGCCCGTGCGGTTTCGGCCCACGCCAACCAGCGCATACTCTTCGTCTCTCACGGCGACATCATCCGCACCGTGCTGTGTCATTTCATGGGACTCGAACTCAGGTACTTCCACCGCATCCGAGTGGACAACGCCACCTTTTCAGCGCTGCAGATCGCGGGGAATTTCGCCGAACTGAAGTTTCTGAATCTGCTGCCCGATCCCGGGCGCGCGTTTGTCTCGCCGTTTTCGACGGCAAAGCCCGTCCCGCCGCGGCCGGTGCCGAAAGAGGTTTAATCAGGAAGATCGAACGGAGTCACGGCGCCATCGAGCAGGCCGCGGCCTGCTCGCGTGGCACGCGTCCTGATGACCTCGATCAATTCGCGTTCGTTGCGCACCGGCTCGCGGAACAGCGTCGTAACCGCGCCGATCGAGTTTGCCGAATGCGAGTCCGAGCCCGCGACTTCGGCCAGACCCAGCGCCCGTGCCACCCGCAGGGCGAACAGGTTCTCCTCCTCCGAGCAGGCCGCATTTAGCACCTCGACCGCGTCGCACAACTGGATAATCTCAAGCTTCGCCGCGCGGTCCGGATGATCCACATCGATGGGCTCATGGTCGGGGTTGATGAAGGAGAAGCGCGGGTCAAGCTTGTAGCGGAACGGATGGTTGGCGATCATGATCCCGCCCTGGCGATCGACCACCTTACGCAGTTCACGCAGTTTGTAGATGCCACCGACGTATTCGGTAAGCCCGAAGACCCCGACGTGGCCCAACTCGGTCGTCACCTCCATCCCGCGCAGGCACGCCACGCCGGCCGCGTCGGTCAGCGGCGCGATCTCCTTCAAGTCCCAGATGGTGTCGTGCTCGGTGATGCATACCGCGCCGATTCCGATCGTGCGCGCGCGATCGACCAGGTCCTTGGGCGCAAGGTTGGAATCCGCGCTGCCCCGGCTCGTATGGAGATGCAGATCGACGGTGAAGTAGGCCCCGTTGCGGTGGCCGCTTCCGGTAGCACCCATGACGCTCTACTTCGGCAATTCGGTGGTCAGCGTGACCTTCTTGATGTGGTCGCCGACCTTTATCTTGTCGACCACAGCCATCCCTTCGACCACACCCCCGTAAACCGTGTATTGGCCGTCGAGGAAGGGTGCCGGCTCAAGACAGATGTAAAACTGACTGCCGCTCGACTTACGTTCGGGATTGACCTGATCGCCCTTACGGGCCATCGCGACGGTACCGCGCACATGCTTTTCAGCCGGATTGATCTCGGCGGGCAGGTCGTAACCGGGGCCACCGGTGCCGTTGCCTGCCGGATCACCGCCCTGGACGACGAAACCAGGTTCGACGCGATGGAACGTCAGGTTGTTGAAGAAACCATCCTTGGACAGTTTCTCGAAGTTGGCGACGGTTTTGGGAGCGACCGACGGGTAAAGCTCGATCACGATGTTGCCGCGGTCAGTGTCGAGAATGGCGTAATGGCCGGTGTTTCGCACGGGAACTCCATCCAATGTGGGATCTTTGGTGGCACCTGAGCAAGCGGCGGCCAGGAGGGCCAATATCGCAAGCAGGGAGCCGAAAGAGCGAAGGATTGCCGGTGGTCTCATCGAGGTGCTTTCCAGGAGCAGCAGTCCCCTTTCAACTATTCGACGGCGACGGTCCGCGCAAGGCTTTTCGTGTTTACGGCAGCGGGACCGTGTCGACTCTCGTACGCGGCTTGATCGACAGCGCCTTCAGCACCTGAGGCGTCACTATCAAATTGCCGTCGTCCTTCTCGGCCACGGCGCGCACCGCACGAAAGCCGCGCCGGTCGTCGCAGGCGACCAGATAGGGCCGGCTCCGCTCGGGCGCCGGCTCGCCGCTGAGCACAACGCAGGTATTGAAGTCCTTGACCGGCTGCAACGAGTCGGTCGCTGCGCCGTAGTAGGGTCCACCGTCGAACGGGTCGATATGGTTCAAGAAACGCATGCCCGCCTGCTCGAGCAATCGCACCGCGCCGCGAGTGTTCTCGCCAACCGCGCCCAGCGAATTGCGCACCTTCTCGGGCAGCAGAAAGGTGTAGAGCGGAGTTTCGGGAAAGAGCGCACGGATGAACTCCTTGTCGCGGGTGGAAAGGATATCGGCTTCGCGAAAGGAGAGCCCGGTCACCGAGCGGCCGAAGTTATCCCAGAAGACGTTGCCGTGGTCCTCGAGCATCGGCGCCAGCATCTCAGCCAGCACCTGCCTTTCGAAGCGCGCCCGATGCTTCGCGATATAGAGGAATCGCACCCAGGAAACCTGTTTGCCGATCCGCTCGGGGTGGCCACGCATCGCGTGTGTGACGATCAGCCCGCCGATCTCGGTTGGCCCGTCCATCGAGTAGCGCAACCGCACATAGCTGTGGCGAAACATCCGCCGCAGCGTATGGGAGTAGCGTTCGTCGCAGTCCATCTCGAGGTAGTAGTGGGGATCTTCAGGCGTGCCATGCTTGCCTATGATCAGGGAGGCGGCGACGATACGGTGGGTCGCCAGCTCCTCGGCGCAGAAGATGTAAATGGCACGGGCGCGGTCGCGCATGCGGCCGCGAAAGGACGCGACCGATCGTCTGATCGCGTCGCGCAGATCGCCCGCATTCGCCGGCAGGTTGATTGAGTCGAGCTCGCGCGCGAGCTCGAGCAGTTGCGGATGGTCGCCCGGCCGCGCCTCGCGGATAAGGAAGGTCGGTTCGCGGGCGTCCATGGCCGAAGTCTAACATTGCGAGCGGCGCGGGAAAATTTGAACGCGCTGGCAGTGCGTTTTCGCTACTGCGGAAAAGCGCATTGATTTAGCAAATTGGGTTAGATAGGTTTGGCCATGGGGCCGATGCCCAATCGGTCAAGGAGGCTGGGTGATGGATCTGCCGAAGTGCCAAAAGTGCAACAATGGCACGCTTATTCCTCTGTCAGACTACGGCCAGGAGGGTGCTTCGGTGATTTTCAAGGCATGGGCCTGCACCAACCCCGACTGCGGCTTCAGCCTGCGGGTCGACAAAGGCGAAGTGTCCTACGGCCGGCGCATCGAACCCAAGCATTAACGGCAGGCCCTGTCGAACGAGATCAAGGCGGCCCATCGCGAGGCCGCCTTTTTTGCGTCTGTGATAGGATTCCACCGCGGATTTTCTGCCTGCGGGAGGAGTTACGATGAGTGTGAACACCTATCGCTCCCAAACTGTCGGTTCGATGCTGCGCCCGGCGTGGCTGCGCGACGCTCGCCGCGCCGTCCGGCGCGGCGAGATTAGCGCGGCGGAATTCAAGTGCATCGAGGACCGGGCGGTCGACGAGGCGCTCGCGCTACAGGAGCGGGCCGGACTTGACCTGGTAACCGACGGCGAACAACGCCGTGCCAGCTTCCTCGGCTCGCTGGTCGAAACCACGGAAGGGCTTACCCGCAGCCTCGCCCTCACCAAGCCCTGGCACGAGGATGAGGAGCACGTAGTCGAGCTCTCCCTGGGGCTGTGCGTAACCGGGCGCCTGCGCTATCAGCGCTCGCTGGTAAGCGAGGAGTTGACCTATGCGCGCGCGCGGGCAGCCAAGCCGGTCAAGGTCGCCCTGCCGAGCCCAATGATGCTTTCGATGTTCTGGTCGCCGACCGAATCGCGAGCGGCTTATAATGACCCGTTCGAGCTCTTTGCCGACGGTGCCGAGGTTATCCGCGGCGAAATTCGGGAACTTGCGCGCCTGGGATGCCGATACATTCAGATCGACGCGCCGGAACTGGCGATACTGGTCGACCCTGCGGCCCAACGCGACGTCTTCGACAGGAACGGCATCGATCCCGCGCGAGTTCTGGGTGAAGGCGTCGACATCCTCAACTCCCTGGCTGATGCTGCCGGCGTGACGTTCGGTCTTCACATGTGCCGCGGCAACAATGACGGGCGCTGGCTGAGCGCCGGCGGCTACGACGCGATTTCCAAGGAGGTGTTCCAGCGCGCGAATCGCTTCGACCAGTTGCTGCTGGAATACGATGACGCCCGCTCGGGCGGTTTCGAGCCGCTGGCCGACATCCCGCGCGACAAGATCGTGGTGCTGGGCCTGGTCACGACCAAGAAAAACGTGCTCGAGACGGCCGACCAACTGCTGGCGCGCATCGACGAAGCTGCGCGCTATTTCCCGCGCGAACAGCTCGCGCTGTCGCCGCAATGCGGTTTCGCGTCCGGAATCAAAGGCAACCCTATCGACCTCGAGATGCAAGAGCGCAAGCTCCGGCTGGTCGCCGAAGTCGCGCATCGTGCCTGGAAGGCTTAATCCACCGCGCCCGCCGGAAAACAGCGGGGGAAGAGGCTCGAGCCTCCTCCCCCATCCCAAGCGGAATCTGCCGCGCTCCCGTCAGTTGATGTGATAGAGCGTCTTCGCGTTGTCGTAAACGATCTTCCGCCGCACGTCATCGGGAACGCCGGCGAAGTCGCGTTCGACCACTTTGCGCGACTCCGGCCAGGTCGAGTCGGTGTGCGGAAAATCCGACGCCCACATGTAATTGGTCGAACCGAACATCTTGTACGCCGCGGGACCGACCGGATCGTCCTGGAAGGTGGCGAATAGTTGGCGCCGGATGTATTCGCTCGGCTTCATCGGAAGCGGATTCGGCATCAGCGCGTTGAACTTCTCGTACGCGTGGTCGAGCCGGTACATATAGTGCGGGATCCAGCCGACATCGTTTTCCGCCGAGACGATAATCAGGTTGGGGAACCGCTCGAGGACGCCGCCGAAAATTATCGACGTGAGAGAACGCTGGACCTCGTGAATCAGGTTCGCGTAAAGCTCGCCCATGTTAAGCTTCGCCCCGGGCTTGCCGGTGAGCACGTCGCTTACCGCACGCACGTCGCTATCCTTGCCCTTGCCGGTGATGACGTGAAGCGAGATCGGCATATGAAATTCCGACGCGGCCTGCCATAGCGGATCGTAAACGCGGCTCGAATAGGGCCGGTCCGCAGGCGGCGAGCCCCAAATCATCGCGCCGCGGAGCCCTTTCTTCGCGCAATATTCCAGCTCCTTCGCGCCCTCGCCGATATCTTCGAGCGAAATCAGCGCGGTACCGATGAGACGGTGAGGATTATAGGAACAGAACTCGGCCAGCCATTCGTTGTACACATGGAAGCAGGCGCGTTGCAGGTCGGCGTCGTCCAGGCCGAACAGCGGCATCCCCAGGGTAGTGTACAGAACCTCGGCGTCGACTCCGTCGATGTCCTGGTCCTTGATCCGCTCCGCCGGGTCCCATCCGCTGGGCCGCGCGGCCTCATAACCCTTCTTCATGTGTTCCTTCAATTCTTCGCCGCTGCGCCCGCTGCCGAACCCGCCGGCGACGGGAAACGGGTTTATGCCGGGTGCGGTGAAGATATAACCGACGCCGTTGGGGCGCGGGATCACGCGCGGCGAGCGGTCGCGGAACTTCTGGTCGAGACGGCTCTCCCAGAAATCAGCGGGCTCCATGATGTGCGAATCCGCCGAGATTAGTCGCATTTCCGCCATGGTCGTCCCCTCCGATGGCCGTTGCTAACCGTTAAAGACTCGCCTCTCCGAACAATACCCCTCCGCGCAAGGGCGCGGAGTTAATCCGCGCCCTCGCTCGCGCTTTAGCAATTGCCCGAGCGCAGCACCTGTCCGGGCAGCGCGCCAGTGGGTTTGCCCTCGTCGTACAGAGCCTGGCCATTGACGACCACGTGCTCGATGCCGCGGGACCGCACGACCAGCCGCCGGCCGCCGCCGGGCAGGTCGTTCGCCATTTCGCCCCGCTTGGCCGATCCGATGGTGTTGTAATCGAACACCACCACGTCGGCCGCCATTCCGGGCAACAGGCGTCCGCGGTTCTTGATGCCGAAATAGTCCGCCGGCTCAGACGTGATTCGTTTGACCGCATGCTCGAGCGTCATCGCCTGGCGCTCGCGCACCCAGGTACCGAGCAGATAGGTGCAATAACCCGCGTCGCACAACATATCGACGTGCGCGCCGCCGTCGCTGAGTCCGACCATCGTGCGAGTGTCCTTGATCAGCTCGGGGATGCGCGCCTCGTTGGCATTGAACATCTCGATGGTGAATTCGATTCGGAGGTCGTCCTCGACCGCAAGGTCGAGGAAAGTCGCGACGCCGTCCTTGCCGCGCTCGCGCGCGATATCCGCAACCGACCGACCGAGCAGCGGCCGCAGCGCAGGATTGCCGACTTCTTTCACTTCCAGCCGCTCCCAGTTGCCTTGGAAGATCGCGGGATGCTTCAGGTCCTCGCGGAAGCGGTTGCGGAATTGCTCGTCGGCGTAAATTTTCTTCTGCACTTCAGGCGTCTGGTTGAAGACCGGATTCCACGCTGCCAGGTTCGCAAAGATGAACGGATTGCGCATGTTGATCTGAACGATCAGGGGACGGCACGTCACCTGCGGCACGCCGCCGCGGCGGATAAGCGGCTCGAGCTGGCGCAGGGCGTCCTGACAGGCCTCGGGCATATCGTCG
>DASPQS010000006.1:0-5888 GCA_035624865.1 Binataceae bacterium (SeqCode)
GGCGGGAGAATCGAGAAGGGCGTGCCGGATTATGACTGAAGCGCAATTCTGGATCGGAATTCACGGCGTGATCGTTGAGGGCGGGCGGGTGCTGGTGCTCCGGCGCGCGCCGCGGATGACGTACCGTCCCGGTCATTGGGACCTTCCGGGCGGCCATCTCGCGCACAACGAGACGATGGAGCAATGCCTGATCCGGGAAATCGCGGAAGAGACCGGGCTTGAGGTCGAGATCGAGCGGATGCTGGGACTCAACCAGGCGGAGGACGGACCCTACGTACAGGTGATTTACGCGTGCAGGCTGGCGGGCGAACGGCGTCAGGTGAGGCTCAGCCCGAACGAACATGACGACGCGCGCTGGATCGAGGCGCCGGCGCTGGGCCGGCTCGAGGGGCTGATTCCGTATCTGGCGGCTGTCGTCCGCCGCGGGATGCTGGACTACCTGACGCGGTAACGGCGGCGGCTGCGCAGGCGAGCTTCATGGTCGCGCGTCGCTTTCAGTCGCCCGCGCCAATAGCCGACAAAATTCGCACATTCGAGTTCGTGGTAAACGGCGCGCTCGGTATCGCCGCGGGCGAGCGCGGCGAGCATCCGGATGGCATTGCGCGCGAGCTTGTCGAGGTGGTTGTGGGTAGGGCCGCCGGCGATCGCACTGCCGAACCCGAAGGCGTAGCTCTTGTGGCGAAGGTAGGCGCGGCGCATCCGTTCCGGCGGGATGATGTGGTGGACGCGAGCGTTGATCGCGAAGCCCATCGCGCCGCCCATGGAAAGGATGCGTTGGAAGAGTTCGGTGTCCTCGCCGGACATCGGATTGCCGCCGACGACGCCCAGGTCCTCACGAAAGCGTCCGAAGAGGTCAAAGGTGCGGCGGCGGAATCCCACGTTAGCGCTGAAGTAGTTGTGGATGTGCTCGAGTTCGGCGCGCGGCGCGGCGGCGAGCCGCTGTTCGTCGTGGACGGCGAGGCGCACGTAGAGCCGGGGTCCGAGCCATCGGGGCGGCTTCGCGGTCCATCGCGGGAGCACGGGCCCGCAGGCGGCGTCGAGGTCGCGGCGCTTCATCTCGGCAAGCATCTCGAGAGCCCATCGCGGATCGGCGACGGCGTCGTCGTCGATAAAGAGGATGAACTCGCCCGTGGCTTGGTCGACGGCGCGATTGCGGGCGAAGCTGGAGCCGGGCTCGGTTTCCAGCACGTATCGGATTGGGAAGGGTGCGGCGGCGGCGATGCGGCGGACGGTGGCCTCGGTATCATCGGTCGAGTTGTTGTCGACGACGACGCATTCGAGGCTGCTGTCGGGTGGAGGTTCGAGTGCGATCACGCTCGCCAGCGTCTGGGCGAGCAGGCGGGCGCGATTGTGGGTCGGGATGGCGACGGTGATTCTTGTACTCAAGGGACGAACTTCTACGAATGCGGTTTCTCAGCGAGCGGAGCAGCCGGTTCGGAAAGCTGCTGTGGCCTGGCGGCCGCGACGCCATGCGATGCGGCGGCCGCGGTTGGAGACGCCGCGGGTGACGGGGATGACGTCCCGGACTTGAGGCCGCCGGCCGCTCGCATAATCGGAAGCGGCGCGGAGGACTGGGTGAAAGCGATCGAGCTGACAGTGACGTAGGGCGAAGCGTCCTGCTCGATCTGCGCGGGTGCGGTCAGGACAAAGCCAAAATTTCGCGTTTCGCCGGGGATAAAGGGCAAAACCGAGCGGCTGAAATCGGTGAACTGGAGCGGGGTGGCGACCACCGGATGGACTTCGCGATGGACGGCGTGCAGATCCTTGCCGCGTCCCTCGTACCACGTGACTGCGACCGCAACTTCGTCGAGAGGCTGGTCGCCGGCATTGGTGATGGTCCCGAAGATGGCCGGTACGCGCTCTTCCGACATTTTCATCGCGACGCGATCGAGCTTGAGGCGCGGGAGGTAGGTGGCAGTGCCGGCCTGCTGCGCCATCACCCTTTCGATCGCCGCCAGTTCGCCGCGATAGCGCTGGGCAAGGCTGCGGCTGCCGGTGGCCTGCTGCTTCTCGAGACCGGAGATCATCGACTTGAAGGTGGCGATCGCTCCGGCAAAGTCGTGTTGGTGGTACTGAACGACGGTCTGGCGATGCTGGTCGATGATGACGTCGCGATCGGCAAGGCCGGCGACGACACGCCAGTGGTGATGCTCTTTGACAAGAAAAAATGTGTCGTCGTACGTGACTTTGGGATAGTCGCCGATGTCGAGCGAGCGCTGCGCACGGTCGGCGCCGGTGTCGCCGGGACCTGCCGCGGCGTCGAGGATGCGCTCCCATAGCGGCAGGTCGGGCATGGTGATACGCACCGGGACGCTCGCGCTCACGCCATCGCTATTGCGGTGCTCGGGACCGAGTTGGTAATGCGTGATGTGCAGAATGGGACGAAACCAGATCGGACTTACGTCCGGCGCGAGCGGAATTTCGGCGACGAACTCACGCAGCGTGCGATCGTGGCGATCCCTAGCGGAGAGCAGATGATAGCTCGCGTCGTAATTGAACTGCTGGAGATACTCGAGATAGCGCTCGGCGACGCCGTGGGGCGAACCGCGGCCGCATCCGGCGAGCAGCAGCGCCGCGACCATGGCTGCGCCGAGCGGGCGGATCGAACCTCGGAAGAAAAACGCTGCGCCGATCCGCCGGATTAGGATATGCGCACGCGCAGTCGATCCACCCCGCATCAGGTGCCCGCCCCCGCCGGCATCTGCTTGAGCTCGACAATGTTGCCCTCGGGGTCGCGGACATAAACCGAACGGCCCATCCCGCGCGCGCCGTAGCGCATCGCCGGTTCGCCCATCACCTCGACCGCATGACCGCGCAAATAGCGTGCGACCTGCTCAAGGTCAGGGGCCTCGATGCCGAGACAGAAATGGTCGACGTTACGGGCGGCGTCCATCCGCGGTTCGGCGGCGGGCACGAGATCGAGCATGCTGGCGCCGGCACGCAGCTGGATCAGGCCAATGCTTTCGAGCCGCCGCTCTTCGACGAGCCCGAGCACGCGCGTGTAGAACTCGAGCATCTTCGGCTGATCGCGGCAGCGCAGGACCACGTGGTCGAGCTCGGCAACTTTAAGCGGGATGTCCATGGCTCAGTGCTCCACCGGCAGGCGCGCGTCATTCCAGTCGAGCATCCCACCCTTCATGTTGCACACGCGGTCGAAGCCGAGGCCGGTCAGAATGGCGGCGGCAGTGGTGCTGCGGACGCCGACGCGGCAGATGGCGATGATGTCGCGATCCTTGAAGGCCTCGAGTTCCTTGGCGCGTTCAGGGAGTTCCCGCAGCGGGATGCGCATGGCGCCCTTGACGTGACCCAGTTCGCCACGGAACTCCTCTTCCTCGCGCACGTCGAGCAGCAACGGCGGGTTGGGGGCGCTCATTCGGGCCATCACTTCGCGGGCCTCGAGCTGGCGCACCTGGTTGAGTTGGGCGAGGTTGGGGAAGCTTATCGCGGCCGCATCGATCTCGGTCTGATTGGGTTGCAGAGACTCCTGTATACCGTCGGGCAGCGCCAACCCCAGGTTGTTCATGAGATCGACGTAAGCCTGGCGAGTGCGTCCGGCGACGCGAGGATTGCTGCGTTTCTCTTCGCCGATGCTCGATTGGGTGTGGCCGCGATAGTCGTGCCCCGGGAAGACCAAGGTGGAATCGGGCAGCGTGAAGAGCTTGCCGGTTATCGAATCGTAGCTATCACCGGGATCGCTGCCGGGGAAATCACAGCGTCCGGTGCCGTGGATCAGGAGAACGTCGCCGGTGAAGACGCGGTCGCCGGCATAGATGCTTACCGAATCCGGGGTATGACCGGGGGTGTAGAGCACGCGGAACTCGATATCGCCAACCTTGATACGCTCGCCATCCTCGACGTGGACCTTTACATGCGGAGCGGGCGCCCGCCGATGCATCGCAACCGGTGCGCCGGTCAGTTCGCCCAGCTCGATCGCGCCGCTGCGATGGTCGGCGTGGGTATGCGTGTCAAAGATCAACTCGAGCTTGCATCCATAGTAGGCGAGCAGCGCGAGGTAACGGTCGATACGGTCGCGCAGAGGGTCGATCAGGGCGGCAACGTGCTGGGTTTCTGAGAGGGCCATGTAGGTCTTGCACTTGGCGTGGTTGACTTCGCGAAACTGCATCGATTTTTCTCCTGGCAGGGCCGTGAACCGCGAGGGCGCGGGCTATTCTCCGCCACTTGCCGGTGCGCACAAAACTATAGCGCCGACGGTCGCTGGGTTGAACTCCGCAGACGGCCCTCGCGAGGCGGGCGGCTCGACCGGTCCCGCCACGGATATCCCCCCGGCGGCTAGCCGGGCCGCGCTGAGCCTGTGATCTCGGTTGGCGCGGGTGGAAAACTCGAGCGCACCACATCGGCACGTCGCACCGCCGCCGCGACCATCGAGTCGACCTCGAGCGACGCCTCGGCTGCGACGACATCTTCGAGACGCGCATGGGTTTCCGGATGGGAGGGGACGAAGAGCGAACAGCAGTCCTGGTCAGGCAGGATCGAAGTCTCGAAAGTGCCCAGCAGGCGGGCCTGGTCGATGATTTCGTTCTTGTCCATCCCGACGAGCGGACGCAGGATCGGGAGGGCCGCCGCCTTCTCGATCACGATAATGTTCTCGAGCGTCTGGGAAGCGACCTGGCCGAGGCTTTCGCCGGTGACCAGCACCTGCGCGCCGATACGCTGGGCCAGCACGCTCGCTATCCGCAGCATGAAGCGCCGGTAGAGCACTACGCGCAAGGGCCGCAGGGTGCGGGCGACAATTTCGCGCTGGACGTCGGCGAACGGCACCAGCATCAGGGAGGAACGGCCCTCGTAGCGCGTGAGATGGGCGGAGAGTTCGCAGGCCTTGTCGCGGCTGGCGGAGGAGACGAGAGGATGGCTGTGGAAGTGGACGAAGTCCACGTGCATTCCGCGGCGCATCATGCGCGCGGCAGCGACCGGGGAGTCGATTCCGCCGGAGAGCAATACCAGTCCGCGGCCGGTAACGCCGACCGGCAGGCCGCCCGCACCAGGAATTTTCCCGGCGGAGAGCCAGGCGGCGCCGGGGAGGATTTCGATCGAGACGGTCAGGTCAGGATGTTCAAGGTCAACTTTAAGTTTGGTCGCGGAGGCAACCTCGGCGCCGACGATGCGGTCGATCTCCATAGAATTGAGCGGAAAGCGTTTCTCGGCGCGGCGCGTGGCGATGCGGAAGGTGCGCGCAGCAACGCTTCGGGCGGCGGCGACGGCCTCGCGCTTGAGCGCCTCGATATCCAGCGGCAGCGGCCGGCTGATTGAAAAATTCTGGAGGCCGAAGACCAGCGCCGCGCGCTCGCGCACCACCGCGTCCGGGAGATCGTCGGGCAATTCGACGATCAGGCGCGGCCCCTCCCCGCGCATCGGACCGAGCCTGTAATCGGCAAACAGCGCGCGCAGGTTGTGCTTCAACTGGTCGACAAAGCGCCAACGATTGCGGCCCTTGAGGGCGACTTCGTGGTAACGGCCGATCAGATATCGCATTGCTGATTGTGTCGCCGTAAGCGGCCAATTCACCTAATCATCAGGCTGCCGAAGTTGCCAGCCCCGGACTTGCGCCCAAAGTTGCGCGGCATGATTATCTTGGTAGTTGAAGTTGCGCGAAGTGGTGCGTTCGAGTCGCGAAAGGCGTCTGGAATCGATGGAAGAGAGCAGCGATATCCCGAATATCCGAGAGTACCTCGACGGGTTGCGCGGCAAGCTCCGACGCGCGGACGCGGTTGCTACTCCCTCGCCCGGGACGGAGCGCAAGGCGGCGGCGGTGCTTTTGCCACTGATCGAACGCGACGGCGGCCTGCACGTGCTCTATACGAGGCGATCCGACCGTCTGACGAGCCATCGCGGGCAGGTCGCATTTCCGGGCGGACGCTTCGATCGCCGCG
>DASPQS010000007.1:0-21216 GCA_035624865.1 Binataceae bacterium (SeqCode)
CAGCGCAACTGCGATCAAGCCGGCAGTGATAAGGTGGCGCATCAGGGTTGGTCGGGCACCCAAATCACGGTCGTGTCGGTGCGGGGCTCGTTCCAGACGGCGACAGAGGGACTGTCGGCCTCGAGGCTCGAGATGACGGCCCGTGGGTTGCCGGCATCAATCGGCGGGTTGACGTCCACCTGTTGGTTGACCATCGCCTTGGCATTCGCGGCCGGATTGGCGGTGCCGGCAAGCTTGACGGTCGGGACGGAGACAGGTTGAGCCGCAGAGAGGGCTTGGGGAGTCGGCGCAGCGCCATTGACGATTCTGCGTGCGATCGGGCTGACGAGCGCGACGGTCAGGATGGCGGAGACCGCGGCCGCTGCGCCGATCGCTACTGCGGCGGCGAGGCGCTGGTTGAGGGAGTCGAAGTAGCGTCCGAGGCGGACGCGGATGGGAACACGGACGCGGGCGATGCGCGCCTGTACGGCCTCGCTCAAGCCGTCGAGCGAGGGAATCGCGGCGGCGTCGCGGAGGGCGACGCCGAGAGCGCGATAGTCCTTAAGTATTGCTTTACATTCGGGGCAGGAGACGACATGAAAGGCGACATCCTGCATCTCGTGCGGTTCGAGTTCGCCGTCTTCGAAGGGCCCGAGCAGGAGCCTCATCTGGTCACACGCCGGCATCAGTCTAGCTCTCGCCCGCATCCTTCAGGATGGTTCGCAAGTGATTACGCGCATAGTGCAAACGGCTCATCACGGTTCCGCGCGGGCAATGAAGAATGTCGCTGATCTCGTCGTAAGAGAGCCCCTCCACTTCACGTAGAAGTATCACGGTGCGATGTTCCGGCGTCAACTGGTTAAGCGCGTCGCGCAAGCGTTGATGGAGTTCGCGGCGCGCAGTTTCCTTAAATGAATCACCGGATTCACTGGGCAAACGGGCGATTTCATTTTCGGCATCTTCGCCTCGAAGCACGGTCTGGCGGCCTTCGCGGCGGCGAAAGTCGATCGCAAGATTTGCGGTAATTCGGTAGAGCCAGGTCGAGAAGCTTGAGCGTGATTCGAACTGGGCGAGATTTTCATAAGCGCGGACGAAAGCCTCCTGGGCCAGTTCAAGCGCATCCTCCTGGTTATGCACTACCGCTTGCGCGACACTGACGACGCGACGCTGGTAGCGCTCGACCAATGCACCGAAAGCGCGCGAGTCCCCCTGCTTTGCCCGCCGGATAAGCTCGGCTTCGTCGGTCTTAGGGCCCGGTGCTTGGTTGTCCAATAGCTTTAGACGGAGTGGAGGCGAACAAATTCATCCGTGCCGGGCCTGAACCGATGACAGGCGTTGAAGTTCGGCCCAATTCGGGCCCGCCTTGAGCTCAACCTTGAGCGGCACACGAAGTGCGGCTACTCCTTCCATTTCGCGCCGTACCGCCTCGGCGGCGGCACTCACGGCATCCTTTTGCACTTCTATGAGCAATTCGTCGTGTACCTGCAATACTATTTTGGCGTTAAGCTGCCCGTCAGCCAAGGTCGCGGCAAGACGAACCATCGCGAGCTTGATCAGGTCGGCCGCGCTGCCCTGAATGGGGGTATTGATGGCGATGCGTTCGGCCTGGGCGCGCGCCCCACCGTCGGGCCCGTTGAGCTCGGGGAGGTACCGCCGCCGCCCGTACATCGTGGATACGTAGCCACGGTCGCGGGCGCTGCGCAGGGTTTCGTCGAGGTAATTGCGGACGCCCGGGAGGCGCTCGAAATAGCGTCTGATGTAGTCGGAGGCCTCGCTGAAGGGAATTCCGAGTTCCACCGCCAGGCGCTGCGGACCCATGCCATAGATGATGCCAAAATTGATCACCTTGGCCAGGCGGCGCGCGTCTGGGTCGAGCGCGTGCGCGCTCACGCCCAGAACCTCGGTGGCCGTGCGGACGTGGATGTCCTCGTTGCGGGCGAAGGCCTCGATGAGCGTTGGGTCACCAGAAAGATGAGCCAGAATCCGCAATTCGATTTGGGAATAGTCGGCGGAGAGCAGGACGAAATCAGGGGCCGAGACGAAGGCGCGGCGAATTCGGCGTCCCTCTTCGCTGCGGGTCGGGATGTTTTGGAGATTGGGATCGGTCGAGCTGAGGCGTCCGGTCGCGGTTACGGCCTGATGAAACGAAGTATGGATGCGGCCGGTGGCGGGGTCAATGAGACCGGGCAAAGCGTCGGTGTAGGTGGACTTGAGCTTGGAGATCGTACGGTATTCGAGCAATTTTTTGGGCAACGGATGGACCGCCGCGAGCTTCTCGAGAGAATCCGCGTCGGTGGAGAATCCGCTCTTGGTCTTCTTCAGGCCCTTGGATGAAAGTTTAAGGCCGTCGAAGAGCACCTCGCGCAGTTGATTCGGCGAATTCAGGTTGAACTCGCGTCCCGCCAACTCGAAGCATTCGCGCTCGAGCCGCTTCAACTGCTCGCCGAACTCGACCGAAATCGTCCTTATCGCAGCGGCGTCCACGCCGATACCTGCGTCCTCCATGTCGGCGAGGACGCGAGCGACCGGCATCTCGATTTCCCGGAAGAGCGCCTCGAGTCCGTTGTCCTTGAGTTTGCGGGCGAGCGTATCACGCAATGCCTCGATCACCGCGGGTTCGGAACCCGCAAATACAGCACCTCCGAGCGGAGCAAGGTGTTCGTGATAGAGGTCGATCAGCGTAGGCTCGGGTTTGCCCGGGTTTACCAGGAAGCCAGCAAGCATCGTGTCGAAGTCGACGCCGCCAAGTTCGAGTCCATGACGGCGCATCAGACGGAGATTAGCTTTGAAATCATGGCAGGCTTTGGGCGGAGTAGGCGGAGTCAGGATCGCTTTGAAACTGGGCAGCAAATCGGCGCCGGCCGCATAGACCCGCGGGCCGTCGCCCTTGAGCTTCAGTGTCATCGTACTGCCGTCCGCAGAGGCCGCAAGATGAATCGCGAGCCGAGAGGCGTGAGCGAGTTCGGTGGCAACGCCCTCCAGAGCTAAGCCATCGATTGCGACTTCGTGGTCGGCGCCGTTTTGCGGCAGCGAGCTCTGGCCGGGGGTCAACTCGGCAAGCAGTGAGCCGAATTCGAGCTCACGCAGGAGTTCCGCAACCGCCTTTTCGTCAATTCCGGGCCAGGTGAGATCATCGGGCGAGATCTCGAGCGGAACGTCGATTTCGATGCGCACCAATTTGCGCGCGAGTTCGGCGTCGGCACGATGATCGATCAAAATTTGCGCGAGCTTCTTCGCGCCCCGAACCTTGGTTTCCTCGATTCGATCGAGTCCGCCGTACATCGCCTCGAGGGATCCGTAATGCCGGATCAGGGCGCTTGCGGTCTTCTCGCCGACGCCGGGAACACCCTTGACGTTGTCGATCGCGTCGCCCATCAGCGCCATGATGTCGATCAAAGCGCGGGGTTCGACTCCGAAGCGTTCGCGCACCTCGCGGGAGCCCACACGCTTATCGCGCATCGTATCCCACAGGGTGACGTTGGCGCTGACGAGTTGCATGAAATCCTTGTCGCCGGTGACGATGACGGTGTTGAACTTCGCGCGTGCGGCGCGCACCGCGAGCGTACCGATCACATCGTCGGCCTCGTAGCCTTCGATGACGATGCTCCTGATGCGAAAGGCCTCGACCGCGCGGTGGATATAGGGAATCTGCGCGACGAGGTCGTTGGGCGCTTCCTCTCGATTGGCCTTGTAGGACTCGAAGAGGTCGTCACGAAAGGTTTTCCGGGGCGAGTCGAAGACCACGGCGATATACGCCGGCCGGGCGTCCTTGAGCAGCTTGAGGAGCATCCGGATAAAGCCGTAGGTTGCGTTGGTGGGCAGGCCGCGCGAATTGCTCAGGTGCGGGAGGGCGAAGAAGGCCCTGAAGATGTAACCCGAACCATCGACGAGGTAGAGGGTGCGCCGTTCTTCAGACATGGGGGATTGATGTCAGAGTAACAAAGGCGGATGTCGGCGCAAAATCCCGGGCGCTCGCGATCTGGATCTTATATTGACAGTCCGAGCGGGTGCGGCTTAACTGTTTGATTGCTTCCGTTGGCTTGAATCAATGGCGGTTGTGGATCGTCATTAGATGCGACAAGCGGGCGGCGTGGACCGCTGATCGCTTTGACGTGGCGGATGAATGATAGAGGTTAAGAATCTAACCAAAGCATACGGCAGCTTTGTCGCGGTCAGGGATGTCTCGTTCAAGGCCGAGGACGGGCAGATCCTGGGTTTTCTCGGACCCAACGGGGCCGGCAAGACCACGACGATGCGAATCATCACCGGCTACATGCCGGCGACCTCCGGGACGGTGCTGATCAATGGCCTCGACATCTTCAGCAACTCCCTTGAGGCGCGGCGGCTAATCGGCTACCTGCCCGAGAATCCTCCGCTCTACCCGGACATGCGGGTTGACGGTTACCTGCATTTCGTGGCGAAGCTGCGAGGCGTCAAGCGTGCCGCGGTCGAAGCGGCAGTGGAGCATGTGCTACGGGTCTGCGGCCTCGCCGAAATGGCGCATCGCATTTGCGGCCAGCTATCGAAGGGGTATCGGCAACGGGTCGGATTGGCGCAGGCGCTGATTCACGATCCGCAGGTGCTGGTGCTGGACGAGCCGACAATCGGACTTGACCCGCGCCAGATCCACGAAATTCGGGAACTGATCCGCGGCCTGGCAGGAAAACGCACCATCGTCCTGTCCACGCATATTTTGCCCGAGGTATCGCAAATCTGCGACAAAGTCGTGATTATCAACGACGGGCGGGTTGTGCTCGAGGAACAGATCGCACAATTGCCGGCCGGAACCTCGCTGGAGGAAGTCTTCCTAAACGCGATTGCCAGGGAAGGCCATCTGCCGGGCGCTTCCGCCGAGGAAACGCTCGAAGAAGTTGGCGCCGGCCACGCCAATTAGCGCTGATGAGAAACACACTGGTTATTGCCGGCAAGGAACTGCAAGGCTACTTCGTGCAGCCCGTGGCCTACGTGGTGCTCACCGTTTTCCTGCTTCTAGGCGGATGGTTCTTCTTTGCCCTGCTGCGCCAGTTTGATGAGATGGTGCAGCTCGTTCAGATGATGGGCCAAGGGCAGCAATTGCAGCAGATGAATCTCAACTCGCGAGTGATCGAGCCGCTGCTGCACGATCTTTCGATCGTGCTGGTGATAGTGATGCCGGCGCTAACGATGCGCGTGTTTGCCGAGGAGAAGCGGTCGGGCACCTATGAGTTGCTGCTGACGGCGCCGGTACGGACGGGCGAAATCGTTGCGGGCAAGTTTATCGCGTCGGCCTGTTTTACGCTGATCATGATCGGACTCGCCTGGATTTTCCCGATTATTTTGATGGTATTCGGCAATCCCGAAGTGGGCGTGATGTTTGCGGGGTACCTCGGCCTGGCCTTGCTGGCGACGACGTTCGTTGCGGTCGGGCTTTTCACCAGCTCGCTCACACAGAACCAGATAATCGCGGCGATCAGCTCCTTCGGCCTCCTGATCCTGCTTTTCGTCATCTCATGGCCGGCCGAGGCGGGCGGTGGCGCGGTCTGGTCGCTGCTCAAGTATCTCTCGCTGCCGGAGCATTTTTCGACGCTGGTGCGCGGAGTAATCGACACCAGCGATATCGTCTTTTTCCTGAGCATGATTCTGGTGGCGCTGTTCCTGACGCAGCGGTCGGTCGAGTCGGCGCGCTGGCGTTAGTTCGGTGCGGGGAAACCCTGGCCTCGAAATGAAGTCGACCACAGACCTAGCCTCTCGCAGACGAACGAGCATCCTTTCTGATTTTCTTCTCATGCGGGCGAAGCTGGAAACAGAGGGCAGGCGGGTCAGGCCGGCATTTTCAGCGCCGTGGTGGAGGCGGAGCTACGGATGAAGAGGAGTTCGGCGCTCTCGGGCCTAATCGGACTGGTTCTACTGTCATTCGGAATCCTGGGTTACGTGCTGACCTCGGGTGGATTCGCGCGACTTTTCATCTTCGTCAACGTTCTGGGCGGGCTTTTCGCCGTGACCGGCTGGCTGATGTCCAGCTGGGGTTCGATTGGGACGCTGGCGGGCAGCCGCGCGACGCGCTACGGAGCCAACGCGGCGATTTACTCGGTGGGCTTCATCGGGTTGCTGATCGCCATCAATTATCTCGCCGCGACGTACCATCGCCAGTTCGATATGACCTCGGAGAAAGCCTTCAGCCTCTCGCCCCAGACGATCAGCCTGATCAAGGGTCTGACGAAACCGGTGAAGCTATATGGCTTCGTGCAGGGAGGGCGCAGTCCCGCGGCCGAGAATCTCTACGAGGAGTATGCTTACGAGCAACCGCTGCTGACCTATGAGCTGGTCGACCCTAATCGGCATCCGGAACTCGCGGAACGCTTCAAGGTCTCGGTAATCAATACGACTCACATTCAGTACGGTGGTGACCGCGGACAGGGAACCAACATTACCGATCTGAGCGAAGAGGCGCTCACCAACGGGATCCTGAAGTTGGTCAAAACAGGGACCAAGACGGTTTATTTCACGAACGGTCACGGTGAAGCCGATCCGGACGATGCCCAGGGTGTCGGCGGTTTCGGTGAGTTCAAGAAGGCGCTCGAGGGCGAGAACTACGAGGTCAAAAAGATTCTGCTGGCATCGGAGCCCACAGTACCGCAAGACTGTCAGGTTCTGATTATCGCGGGGCCGACACGGCCGCTGCTGCCGCACGAGATAGACGCGATCAACGACTATCTCAAGCACGGCGGGCGGGCGTTGGTGATGTTGCGGCCTCCGCGGCCGGATGAAGCGAGCGACGAGACAGCGCTGGTCAAGCTGGTCGCCGATTGGGGTGTCGAAGCCGGTAATAATGTTGTGGTCGATCAGGTGGTGCGGCTGTTCGCGGGTCCCGCGTTAGGCCTGAACCCGCTGGTGAACACGTACGGACCGCATCCCATAACCGCTTCGTTTTCGAACCAAACGGTTTTCCCGATGGTCCGGTCGGTCATCCCGATCGAGCCGGCGAAACCGGGGCTGGTGGTGACACCGCTAGCCAAGACCAGCGATTCATCATGGGCGGAGACCGACCTGGTCGGGATTTTTCAGAAGCAGACCGCGTCGTTCGGCAAATCGGATATCAAAGGACCGATTACAGTAGCCGACGCCGTTCAGGCCAACCTTGCTCAGCTCAAATGGGGAACCGGTGACGCGCGGCTGGTGATATTTGGGGATACGAGTTTGGCCAACAATCAATACCTCGAAAATTTTTTCAATCGTGACTTCCTGATGAACGGGGTTGATTGGCTGGCGGGCGAGGCGAACGCAATTACGATTCGGCCGCGGACGCTGCGGGCGTCGCGCTTCAGCCTGACGATCGGCGAGTTCGATGTAGTGTTCGTGCTGTCAGTGCTGCTAATTCCGGAACTCCTGCTGATAATTGGAATAGCGGTGTGGTGGGAGCGGCGGAGCTAAGGCGCGAGCCGAGCGAGCGGGGCGGATCATGCGGTTGCGCAACACGATTATCGTTGTCGTGCTACTCGCGCTGGTGGGTGGTTACGCCCTCTATGTCGGCCATCATCCGCCGCCCGGAAAGAACCATCCGCCGTTCACGCTTGCGGCGAACGATATCGCGAGCATCGAACTGCGCACACCCTCGCAGGATATCTTGGTCGAGCGCAGCAAGGATGGAAGCTGGGTTCTGACGAAGCCGACCGCGGCCAGCGCCGACCAAACCGCCGTCGAGTCGATGGCGGGAGCGATCGCGAATCTCGAAATCACCGACACGGTCGAGGAGAATCCGGCCGACCTGGCCCAGTTCGGACTGGCGAGGCCGGCTGTGACAGTGACCGTAACGACCAAGGACAAGCGCGTGCTGCCGGCGATCGAGGTCGGCAAGCAGACCCCGGTGGGGAACTCCGCCTATATCAGGATGTCCAACCGGCCGGCGGTGCTGCTGGTGGCGGCAAGCTTTCCGGCGAACGTCGAGAAGAGCGCTGACGACTTGCGATCACGCGCGCTAATCGCGCTCAAACCTGCCGCAATCAATCGGATCGTGATCACGCCCGCCAGTAATGGGGCCGAGCTGGAATTGGAACGCAAAGGCGAAAACTGGATGATCCTCAAGCCCGAGCGTACCGCGGCGGAAGACGCGGCGGTGCAGCAATTCCTCGATACGGTGACGGCGGGGCAGGTGTCGGAATTCGTCGACGACAAGCCGTCCGACCTCACCAAGTATGGACTGGTTAGTCCCTCCCTGCGGGTCGCGCTCTACGGTGGCAAGGACAACCACGAAGAATCCCTGCTGTTTGGTTTCAAGCTGCCCGAAGCGGAAAAGAACGCAATCTACGTGCGTCGCGGGGAGGGTAGCGCTCAGCCAATCGCCTCGGTCGCGGAATACGTCTTTAACGCCGCGAACAAAACTTTCGACGACCTGCGCGACAAGACCCTGCTCGTCTTCGATCGGTCAAGTGTCGAGCGAATCGCAGTGGCCGGTGGACCGCCGCCTGCGATTATCGCGCGCTCGCCCGGCGGAAAATGGAGCATCACGGGCGAGGGCAAGACCGCGAACGCAGAGATGCTCGTGACGGAAAGTCTGCTCGACCAGCTCCACGATTTGCAGGGGACAAAAATTGTTGAAGATCCGATGACCGATCCCAAGCGTTATGGCATGGAGCGTCCGAGCCTCGAGTTCACGCTGTACGCGAAGGACGGCAAGCAGATCGGCGTGATTAAGGCATCAGAGCTCGAGGTGACGGTTGGGTCGGGTGGAGGAAACGGGAAGCCGGCGCCGCAGCACTTCGGTTATGCGACGACGAGCGCGAACCAGGCCGTCTATCAGATCATGCCTGAGAGGGTGAGCGACCTGGGGCGAACGGTTACCCGACTGGAAGGCGACCTGGCCGGCAAGCCGACGCCGACCCCCGCGGCGAGCGCATCGCCGGAAGCCTCATCGGGTCAAATCGCAAAATAGTCGGCAATTCGCATTCATTCTTCGGCGGTAACGTGAGCGATGGCGATGGAATCGGTGTGGCTCAGACTCAGATGCATCCGCGTGATCTTGCGGCGACGGGCGAAATCGGCCGATTTGCCGTGGAGCATGATGGTAGGCGCGTGGCCGCGCTCGCGCACCACTTCGATCTGGTTCCAGGCGACGTTGCGGTTCCATCCAGTGCCCATCGCCTTCATCACAGCCTCCTTGGCGGCAAAACGGGCAGCGTAACTCTGATAACGCGGACGTCCGCGCGATTCACAATAGGAGATTTCGCCCGCGGTGAAGACGCGCTCACGAAAGCGCGTCCCCGTAAGAGGGCGCGATAGGGCACGCTCGATACGTTCGACCTCAATGAGATCGATTCCGGTTCCGATGATCGCCATGACAACAGCAAAGTATCAATCGCGGGTCCGCGCAAGCTCGGACGCTTGCGAGTGCCGGCAGTCGATTCTATTGTTTCAAGTCAACTCGAACTTCGGGGGAGGCTCGTGATGGCCAAACTCAGGACTACGGTCAACAAGTCCAAATGTATCGCCAGTGGCGACTGTGTTGAGATGGCGCCGGGTGTGTTCCAGTTGGACAGCGAGGAAAAATCCGAGGTCTACAATCAAAACGGAGCACCCGACAATGTGATTTTAGCGGCTGCGCGCGCGTGCCCGGCCAAGGCGATTACGGTGGTCGACGAAGAGAGCGGGGCCCAGGTGTTCCCTGCGCCAAAGAGGTAGCTTAACGCAGCGTGCCGCAATTGATGGCAGCGGCGCCGAACGCGGTGACGGCCCGAGTCACAAAAATAAGGCGGCGACGGCTCGCGGGTGAACTCAGCGTCGAACAGACGCGGGATCTTGCGCTGGTCGCGGCGGTCCTCGAAGCTTCGGGGATAAGGATTGCGGGCCTGGACCGGCCGGCGGCGTGTTATCTGCTGGCATATTCCGGTGCCGAGCCGGTAGGCGCGGTCGGGGTCGAGACCGTAGTCGACGCCGGGTTGATGCGGGTGTTGGCCGTGACCGAGCGTGTGCGTCGGCATGGGATAGGAGCGGCGCTCGTTGCGGCGGCGCGCAAAGCGGCGCATACGCGGGGCGCTCGGCGGCTGTTCGCCTTGGCGCCCGACGGCAATTACCTTCGCCGTTTCGGCTTTGTGTCCGTGGCTGCAGGCGAATTGCGCGAAACGATGGGGAGCGTATCGGCCACGCTTGCAGCGCCGGATGAATCGGCACACTGCTCGGCCTTCTGTCTCGATATCTCTCGTGACGACCTGATCGTCAGGTGACCGCGTCTAGTGGCCGCGGAAAATAGCCAGCAGGCTCAAGACCAGCTGCCACGACGAGACCAGGAAACCGACAGCTCCTATGGTGCCCGCGAGCCATAGCGTCCTGTCGTAGTGCGGTGAGCGGACGAAGGCGGCGAATGGACGGCCTTCATAATTCTCGGCCTGGCGGCGCGTACGCCGATAGAAGACGAGGCAGTTGAGCACCGCATAGCCGAAAAAGATGCAGGCAAAAATCGACAGGAGCAAACGCTTTTCGGGACCAGCCACCCTCAGCGCTCCACGCGGGCGGGGTGCATCAGAGATTCGCCCCGAACAGGTACTGGTAGGATCGCATTTGGCGGAATTTGACAGCGGCAGGATCGGTAGGTTGTTCAGTCGTGGGTCCGAGGTCCAGAATCATGCATTTTATCGAGCCGCCGCCCTTGGCGAGAAATTCACTGACATTGATTAATACCGGCAGGATCGAGCGCGTGCGGACCTCCCCGAGAAGCTTGTCGCTGACGCCCTCGGGCATGAACAAATAAAATCTGCCCTCGTAATCGGTCTGAAAGGAGTTTGCGGCATAGATCGCAGCGTCATTCCGTGAGAGCGGGATGAGGTTGCGGCCGAACTCCCTGCGCAGCAGTTCGCGCGAGGGCGGGGTCAGACCTTCCATATAGGCGAGCAGGAACTCACGTCTGGGTCCGAACGAGCATAATACCGTATCGCCGTGATAATGCGCTTCCTGGCATAGCTCAAGCGCCAGCAGGGAGCGGTCCGCAGCTAGCGCGTGAAGTTCGTCCGCCACCTCCTTTTGCGAACGGAAGCCGTAGATGCGCTGCCAGGGCGGGATACCGAAGCGTGCGACGAAGCGCTGGCGCTCCAACCGGCCGTACGTAAACAGCATAAAGGGGCCGGCTGGAAAAAAATCGGCTTCGCCTTCGAACCGGTTCTGGATATCAACCGTTTGGTAGCCTATCGCGCGGAGAAAAGGACGATAAACCTCCCGCTCCGCAGCACGTGATGGCAGCAGGTTGGAGAGATAGAAGGTCTTCCGCACACTGCCCGGCGGTGCGTCCTTGCGGTCAAGGGTAAGCGGATAGAGAAACCCGGCGTTGGCGGGGTAGACCAACCCGGTGAGGCCCTCGTGCGGATCGAGTACGCAAACCTCGGTACCGCGTGCAACGAGGGCGCGGGCGAGTGCATGCCATTGCCGGCGCGCGCGCTCCGCGTCCACTTTCTTGCGGATGCCAAGAAAGTTGCGGGTGTGAGGATTAGCGCCGCCGAGCACGGAGAAATATGTCGGGTCGCCCATCACGATCGTACGTGACATCGAAAACCCAGTCCCGCCAACCTGAAACCGAGGGCGGCGCCGACGCCGCTCCCTACCTAGTTGCGGCGTTGCGACCGGCGCACGAGCGTGTGACCGCCTGCGCCGGCATGCAGGCACCAAGCTTTTACTTGCGATCGAGCTCGGTCAGCATCTCGATCTGAGGACGCCCGTCCAGAAGATTGGCGATACGCCCGCCCATCTCCTTCATGTGTTCGGTCTTGCGATGGTTGTCGAAGGCGGCCTGGTCCGAATAGACCTCGTACCACACGAACTGGGTCGGATCCTGGTTGGCCTTGTGCAGCACGTAGGCCTGACATCCGGGCTCCGCAGCGCGGACCTTCTTGATCATATCGCGGAAGGCCTCTTCGAGTTGGCCTTCGCATCCCTGTTTGGACTTGATTCTGGCGATAAGAGTGACTGACATCCGAATTCTCCTTTGGCCGTTCTGGGGCAGCCGCCGGCGTGACGTTCACGCAGAGACTAGAACCACGGCTTGCAAGCCGTCATAGTCGCCCGGCAGCGCATTTTCAAGACAAATCTATCAAATCAGCTTTGGCGCCGGGCGTCCAACCGGTTGCAATTAACACCTGCGGCGCGCGTTGATAGCTTACTGGGGCGACCGCCAGGTCCAAGGGAGCATCTAATGTTTGGCTTTGATTTGACAGATGAACAGCGCGAGTTGAAGGCGCTCGCACGCAAGTTCAGTGAGCAGGAAATAATCCCGCACGCCCGCGAGTACGACGAGAGGGAAATCTTCCCACGTGATATATGCGCCAAGGCGTTTTCGGCGGGACTGATGAACTTCGGCGTGCCCAGGGAGTTGGGCGGTCCGGGGCTGGGAATCCTGGATACCTGCCTGATTCAGGAGGAGCTGAATTACGGATGCTCAGGGATTTCGAACTCGATCAGCGCCAATGACCTGGGCACGCTCCCGGTCTTGCTTGCCGGCAGCGATGCGCACAAACGGACCTATCTCGGCGCGCTGGTCGAGAAATTGACCTTCTGCGCCTTCGCGATCACCGAGCCGGGAGCCGGCTCGGACGTCGCGGCAATGAGCACGACTTATCGCCGCGACGGCGACTCCTTCGTGATCAACGGCACCAAGCATTTCATCTCGAACGGCTCGATGGCGGACTGGATCGTGACCTTTGCGACCGCGGACAAGCGGCTCAAACATCGGGGTATCTCATGCTTCGTTTTCCCATCCAGCCTGCCCGGGATCACGCGCAACCGGATGCACGGCAAATTGGGCCAGCGCGCGGCGGACACCGGGGAGATCGTCTACGACGAACTGCGCGTTCCCGCTGAGGCGATGGTCGGAAAGGAGGGCGAGGGTTTCAAGTACGCGATGGCGACTTTCGATCACAGTCGCCCCGAGATTGGGGCAATTGCGGTTGGCGTGTCTCAACGCGCTCTCGATGAATGCCTCAAATACTCGCGGCAGCGCAGTGCGTTCGGCCAGCCGATCGCGAACTTCCAGGCGATCCAGTTCATGATGGCCGATATGGCGGTGAACATCGAGGCGATGCGCCTGCTGACCTACAAGGCGGCATGGCTGGTCGATCGCGGCCAGACGCCCAACGCAATTTCGAGCTACGCCAAGCTGTTCGGGTCCGAGGCCTGCATGAAGATCACGACCGACGCGGTGCAGATTTTCGGCGGCTACGGCTACATGAAGGAATATCCGGTCGAAAAGCTGATGCGTGACGCCAAGCTGTTGCAGATCTACGAGGGAACCTCGCAGATCCAGCACGTGGTGATCGCTCGCGATTTGCTCAAGGCTTGACCGCGCCGAACTAGTCCGCGGGCCTGTACAAGCCGCGGGCGATGCGGTTGACAATCGTGCGCGGGAGAAAGCGCGTAGCCTGAGCCCCGACGAAGTTCATCACGCCGCTGATATAGACCGCGCGGCCGGTCTCCGCCGCAGAGATTCCCTGCGCCACGACGGTGGCGGCGTCGATGAAGGCGAACGATGGCACCCGTCCATTTTCGTTTTTCGCGACCGCCTGGAATTCTGTTCTTACCGGTCCCGGACACAGCGCAAGCACGTTCACCCCACTGCCTGCGAGCTCTCCCGCGAGTCCCTCGCTAAAACTCAACACGAAAGCCTTGGTGGCAGCGTAGGTTGCCATGAAAGGGAGTCCCTGGAAGGCGGCGGTTGAGGCCACGTTGATGATGGTGCCGCGCCTGCGCTCGACCATCGCCGGCAGGAAAAGCCGGGTCAGGGCGACCAACGCCGTGACGTTCAGATCGATCTCTGCGAGTTCGCGTTCGAGCGGGAGCCGGGCGAAGCGGCCGGTCGTGCCGAAGCCGGCGTTATTGACCAGGTAGTCGACCTGAAGCCCGGCCGCGATCACACGGTCATGAATTTCCTGTGGCGCGCTTCGATCTCCAAGATCGACGGCGATGATTTCGACCCGGCCGGCGCCAAGCTCCCGGGCGCGCGCGCCTACGATGTTCATACGATCCTCGCGGCGCGCGGTAAGTACCAGGTCGTATTTGCGTCCTGCGAGCGCATAGGCGAACTGCTCACCGATTCCGCTCGAGGCTCCCGTGATCAGTGCCGTAGACATTTGACTCCTCGCACACACACACTATCCAGCCTGGGCTTCGAACCAGCGACCGGCACTCTTCCCGCTACCCGAGGCGTTCCGCACGGCTCCGGCCGGAACCTAGGTAGGGGAGAGGCCGAGCTCCTTGCGAAAGTAATCGATCGTTTTGGTCAGGCCCTCGCGCAACGGGATCCTCGGCCCCCAGTTGAGCTTGGCCCGCGCGAGCGATATGTCCGGCCTTCGCCGCACGGGATCGTCTGGCGGCGCAGGATGGAATGCGAGCTTCGAGGAACTATGCGTAAGTTCCAGCGTCAAGCGGGCCAGTTCAAGCACGGTGAACTCGTCGGGATTTCCGATGTTGACCGGACCGGTGAAGTCCTCCGATTCCATCATCCGGACAATCCCCTCGACAGTGTCGTCAACGTAGGCGAACGAGCGCGTCTGCTTGCCGTCGCCGTATATCGGGATGCCTTCGCCCTTGAGAGCGGCGACGCAGAAGTTCGACACCACGCGGCCATCGTTTATCGCCATCCGCGGACCATAGGTGTTGAACAGTCGTACGATTTTTATGTCGACATTGTTCTGCCGGTGGTAGTCCATCATTAGACACTCGGCGACGCGTTTGCCCTCGTCGTAACACGAGCGTACGCCGATTGGATTGACGTGGCCCCAATAGCTTTCGCTCTGTGGATGCTGTTCGGGGTCGCCGTAGACTTCGCTGGTCGAGGTGAGCAGGATACGAGCCTTCACTCGCTTGGCCATCCCCAGCATGTTGATCGTTCCCATCACGCTGGTCTTGATAGTCTTGACCGGATTGTACTGGTAATGCACGGGCGAAGCGGGGCAGGCGAGATGGTAGATGCGGTCGACTTCGAGGAGGATCGGTTCCACGATATCGTGGCGGACCAGCTCGAAGCGCGAATCGCCGACGAGATGCGAGACGTTGGCGCGCTTGCCGCTGAAGAAATTGTCGAGGCAGATGACTTCGTGGCCGTCATGCAGGAGCCGTTCGCACAGATGTGAACCGAGGAATCCCGCGCCGCCCGTAACCAGCGTTCGCACGTTTGCCTCCGTTGGCTGAATCAGACTTTGTGGAAATTCTACGGGTTAACGCAGCGCCTCGGAAGTGAGCCGGGGTGCCTGGGAATTGGCGCCCAATTGACCCTAGCGGCGATTCTCGCGAACCAGGCCGTGAACCGTGTCGATCACGTAGGCGACGTCCTCGTCGCTCATCGTGGGAAAGATGGGAAGCGACAGGCAGCGGCTGTAGACGTCCTCGGCTACCGGGAAATCGCCGCTGCGATAGCCGTAGCGGGTCTGGTAGTAGTCCATCTTGTTGAGCGGGATGCAATGCACCGAAGTCCCGACGCCGCGGGACCGCAGCAACTCGACGAACTGATTGCGCCCAACGCGCAAGAGGTCCGGTTTGAGCCGCAGCACATAAAGATGCCAGGCGTGTTCGACGCCGGGCTCGGTGTAGGGAATCTGGAGCTCCTCTTCATGGCCGAAGGCGTCGTTATAGGCCCGGGCAATCGCCTGCCGGCGGGTGGTCAATTCACCGGCGCGCCGCAACTGAGCCAGGCCAATGGCTGCGTGTACGTCGGAAAGATTGTATTTGAAGCCGACATCGTGGATTTCGTAAAACCACGAACCGCTGGCGTCGTAGCGCTTCCACGCATCACGATCCATCCCGTGCAAGCTCGCGACCGCCATCTTGGCCGCCAGCGCATCATCTTCGGTCGTGATCATCCCACCCTCGGCCGAGGTGATGTTCTTCGTCGCGTAGAAACTGAAGCAAGTGACGTCGCCGATTACGCCCACTTTCGCCATTCCGCGCCCTTCCAGATATCGTGCGGAGCCGAACGCATGCGCGGCATCCTCGACCACCTTCAGGTTGTGACGGCGCGCAAGCCCCAAGATGCGATCCATATCGCACGGCTGACCGGCAAAATGAACCGGCATGATGGCCCGGATGTTGCGATGTCCGTTGCCTTCAAGCGCCTCTTCGATCCGGGCTGGATTGATATTGAACGTGCCAGGATCGATATCGACGAAAACTGGCCGAGCGCCAAGGTAGCCCATCACTTCGGCAGTTGCCGTGAAAGTGAACGGTGTCGTAATGACTTCGTCGCCCGGGCGCAGGCCGATGGCGAACAGCGCCAGATGGAGCGCGCCGGTGCAGTGAGCAACGGCGAGCGCGTTACGCGCGCCGACGTATTCGGCAAACTCTTGCTCGAAGCGTTTGGCCTTGGGACCTGTGGTAATCCAGCCGGAACGCAGGGCGTCGATTACTTCGCGCTCTTCATCGGGGCCAATGGCGGGGCGATGGAACGGAATCTGGCGCATCTAAGGAATGGTCTCTGCCGCGAATGAATTCTTGGCCGTTGAAACGTGGCAAGTTCGCCCGAGTATAGCGGGGGGAATGAAAGCGCAGCAAGACGGCATGGTGGCGACGCAACGGGACTCTGCTGGAAGCCGCAAAGCCTAACCCGCGCGCGAGACCAGGTCATGGGTTCTGGCGTCACCTCGAGTGAAGCCCGGGCAACGCAGAACCACGCGGTCAACTTGGCCGCCGAGTGTGTGGCCGCCGTCTAATCCCAGCTATTGGCTTCATCGCGGTTGGAAGCATTCTTGCTGTCTGGCTCCGGACCCGACATCACGTAGGTTGGGATTCCGCTCTTCGCGGCAACGGCCTTTTCGAGTTTGTCCAAGTCGACATCGTCCTCGAGACCGAGCCGTTTCACTTCGTGGACGGCGTGATTCCAAAGTCCCGGATACTTGGCATAGAGGTCGTCATGAACCTCGACGTAGAGCGAATCACCGCGCCAGCCGAATTTAATCGGCTGATAGACGAAGCGTCCGGGAGTGCCGACTTTTGTCTTGAGGTATAGGCGCTCGATATCCTCGGGATATAGCCTCACACATCCGTGACTGATGTTCATGCCGACGCCCCACGGGACGTTCGTGCCGTGCAAAGCGTATTCGGGCAGACTCAGCGAGAGCCGGTAGTGGCCGAGTGGATTGTCAGGGTCGCCGCCTTCGATCAAGTGGTCGGCTTCACCATCGCGCTCCAGATGCTCCTCGTAAATGTCCTCGGGCACAACCCAGGTCGGATCCTTGGTTTTCGCGACAACACTCCAGTCACCCACTGGAGTCTTCCAATCGAATCGCCCGAGTCCCACGGGAAAAGTGTAGACTACTTGCGCCCGCGAATGAGCGAATGCGGCGGCCGTGATCTTGCCCCTTTTGCGAGGGGCAACCGATGGTGACGGGTAGTAATAATACAGGCGCATCTCCGGGATATTCAGCACGATTCCGGAACGCGGAGCTTCGGGCAGGATGTGCTCGGAAGGAAGCACGATCTCCTTCCCGGGCGGTGGCGACCACCAGTCGAGGTGGTTGTTCGCGTCGGAAATTTCCTTTGCCGAGAGGCCAAACCAGCGACCCACGTCGAGCAGCGTGTCACCCGGTTGGATCTTGTAGGTGGTGAGCGAACCGACGATATCGTCCCGGCCCGTAGGCAGCGGATAGGCGTAGAGCGGGCGATTGGCGAAGTCGGCTTCTTTCCACGTGTGCGCGAAAGACCGCCCGGTGAACGCCAGGAGCACCACCGCAACCGCGACCACCCATCTCACTGATTTCTCCATTCGTCCTCAGGCGCAAGCGCGCACGCGTAAGGTCCGCGCGCACGAAACGCCCCCCTTTTGACGCATCGATCTCAAGTCAAAATTCTAGGTGAAGTACAACTATCCAGCAACGGGGCGCAAATTAGCGAATTTGAGCACCAGAAGCTTGAGCCCACCACGCTCGAACATGATCCACACCTTCGCCGCCTCGCCTCGCCCCTCGCGCCGTCGGATGACGCCGCTACCAAAGGTCTGATGGTACACTTTGGCGCCAACCGCGAAAGTGTCGGCTCCGGCCGCGTCTTGTTCCGGCAATTGGCTGTCGCTGTAGTCGACGTAGGGTTGCAGGGGAGGTGGACGGAGAATCGGTTGTACGCCTTTGTCGGGAGCGATCCGCCGCAGCAACGCCTGGTCGACCTCGTTGAGGAAGCGCGAAGGCGCGGTGTCCTGACGATTGCCGTAAAGTTCGCGCGATAGCGCGTTGGTCACATAGAGCAGGCGTTGAGCGCGCGTCATCCCGACGTAGCACAGCCGGCGCTCCTCCTCGATCTCGTGCGCGTCGTCTCCTGACCGCATATGGGGGAAGAGGCCTTCCTCCATCCCTGTGATGAAGACCGCGGGATATTCCAGGCCCTTGGAAGTATGCAGAGTCATCAGTGCGACCCGTCCCCCTTGCGTGCCGAGCTGGTCGCTGTCGTTGACCAGTGCCACTCGCTCGAGGAATTCACCTAGGCCGCCGGGGCCATGGTCGGCATCGAACGCGCTCGCCGCCGAAAGCAACTCCGCCACGTTCTGGCGGCGCGCGGCGCCATCGGCGAGTCCGTCCAGATAAGCGGAGAAACCGCTGTGCGCAATGATGCCGTCGAGCAACGCGCGCACCGTCAGCGCGCTGGCTCGCGCCATCAGATCGCGCATCCAGGAATAGAGCGTGCTCGCCTGTTTGGCGATGCGCAGCGCGACACGCGATTCGGTCTCAAGCCGTCCCATCGCCTCGAAGGTCGTGATATCTTCGCGCCGGGCGATCTCGCCCATCGCCGCGACCGTCTTCTCACCGATTCCGCGCGGCGGTACGCCAACCATGCGCTCAAGACTGAGCGCATCAGGCGGATTGGCGATCACGCGCAAATAGGCGATCAGGTCCTTGATTTCGCGCTGGTCATAGAAACGCAAGCCGCCGACGATATAGTAGGGTACCCGCCTGCGCACCAAAGCTTCTTCCAACACGCGCGACTGCGCGTTAACGCGGTAAAATACGACGATATCGGCCGGCCTCAGCCCGGCGTCGCCCGTCAGTTTGCCGATTTCACGGGCGACGTAGTCGGCTTCATCACGTTCGGTCAGTCCGGTGTAGTAGGTGACGGGTTCACCCTGAGCGTTGTCGGTCCACAGGCGCTTCGGCTTGCGCTGGCGATTGTTTTCAATGACCGCTCCGGCGGTGGCGAGAATGGTCTTGGTCGAGCGGTAGTTCTGCTCGAGCTTGAAGATTTGGGCGGTGGGAAAGTCGCGTTCGAAATCCAGGATGTTGCGGATATCGGCGCCGCGCCATCGGTAGATAGATTGATCCTCGTCGCCAACTACGCACAGATTGCCGCTGGCCGCTGAAAGTGCGCGTACCAGCAGATACTGCACGTGATTCGTATCCTGATACTCGTCGACGAGCAGATGCTCCGCACGCGTCTGCCAGCGCGCCAGCGCCTGCGGATTGGTTTCGAACAGCCGATGAGTCAGCAGCAGCAGGTCGCCGAAATCCAGCGCATTCATCTCGCGCAGGCGCTCCTGGTAGAGCCGGTAGACCTGCGCGATTGCGCGATCGCGTGCATCCGACGCTCGCTCGGCGAACTGATCGGGGAACAGCGCCTCATTCTTGGCCTGATCGAGGCGCGCGCGCACCAGTTCGGGCGGCGGCGAGTCGGCCAGTTGCGCTTCCTCGAGCACGCGGCGAATCGTGGCAAGGACCTCCGACTCGTCGATGATCGTGAAATTGCGGTCGTAGCCGAGCGCGCCGCCTTCCTGCCGCAGGATTCTCGCGCACGCGGAATGAAAGGTACTGACCCAGGGGAAGCGCGAACCTTCGCCGAGCGCCAGCATGACCCGCTCCCGCATCTCGGCTGCCGCCTTATTGGTAAAGGTCACCGCGAGCGTTCGTTCGGGCGCCGCCACCCCCTCGGCCAACTGGTGGGCAACGCGAGAGGTAAGCACGCGCGTCTTGCCCGATCCGGCGCCCGCGAGGATCAGGATCGGACCGTCGGGCGCGACCACCGCCGCGCGTTGCTCCGGATTCAAATCGTCAAGACTGAGCGATGACATCGTGGGCTTGCAGCGGACAGGTTGCTGGATGAAAGCAATTAAAGAGAATACCCGCTTGTATCGTCCGCGAAAAGTAGTGGAGAGAATTTTGCTGTGGAAGATGCGACAATATATTCGCAAGGGCCTCTTGTCCGCATAGCTTGCGCCTTCAAACGCGGCCGCAGACGACCGGGAGAGACAACATCCGGAAGGCCCACGCAACGACAAAACAATGGCGCGTTACGAACCCCAGGATAAATTTTACCGCAGGGCTCGCGCACAGGGCCTGCCGTCGCGCGCGGCCTTCAAGCTCGAAGAAATCCTCGCACGGTTCAAGCTCGTTCGTGCCGGTGCGCGCGTGGTCGACCTCGGATGTGCGCCTGGCGGATGGCTCGCGATTCTGGGACATGCCGCGGGTGCGCAGGGACGTGTGGTAGGCATCGATTTGAGCGCCTGTGCTCCGATCGGAGCAAACGTCGCGACCATTGCGGGCGACATCCGCGACCCGGCGGTACGAGCGACGGTCACGCGGGCGCTTGGCGGCGCCGCGGACCTCCTGACCAGTGATCTTTCGCCGAAACTTACCGGTATTGCCGAGCGCGACCAAGCCCTCTCGTTCGAGTTGATCATGAGCGCGCTCGATTTCGCATGTGCCGTGCTCAAGCCGGGTGGTGCGCTGGTGGCAAAGCTGTTCATGGGTAGCAGCTTTGACCACGCGCGAACTTGCTTCGAACGCCGATTTGCGCAGGTCGAGGTCGTGCGCACGCGCGCGAGCCGCCCGGGTTCGGCGGAACTTTACATCGTGGCGCAGAATTTCCGCCCCGCAGGCGCGCGCGAGTGAGCGGCTTGTGGGGTGTATTGTCGTTTTGGCATGATCGCGAGTCCGCGCATAAGGTGGATTCAATGACGCCGCGGCAGGAAATGAGATTGCTTTGGCCGTGGTGGGTCCTGCTGGTGACCTTGGCCATTGCCTCGTGTGCGAGCGGCGGGGGTACGTTGGCAAACCAGGGCCAAGTGCGCGTGCGTGTTGCTGAAGTCGGCTACGACCGGGAAAGCGGCGCTCATTATGTGCTGCTGGAAGAGCGCGGCGGCAATCGCTCGCTGCCGATCCTGATCGGTGACGACGAGGCCCGGGCGATTCTTTTAGAGCTGCGCGGCATTAAACCCGATCGCCCGCTCACCTACGAACTACTGCGCGACGTGATCGTGCGTACCGGCAACCATGTCGACCGCGTTGTCATCGCGGATATGCGCGACGAAATCTA
>DASPQS010000008.1:0-6048 GCA_035624865.1 Binataceae bacterium (SeqCode)
TGCAAAAGTTCATGGAAAAGATGCTGGGCGACATGGGCGCGGCGATGGGAGCGGCGCTGGTGATCGTCGGAGACAAGCTCGGTCTTTACAAGGCGATGGCCGGCGCGGGACCGATCTCCTCGGCCGAGCTGGCGCAAAGGACCGGGACCGACGAGCGTTACGTGCGTGAATGGCTGGCGGCGCAAGCGGCGGCCGGCTATCTCGAATACGACCCGGCTGCGCAGCGGTTCACGCTTCCGCCGGAGCAGGAGATGGTGTTCGCGGCGGAGGGCAGCCCGGTCTTCATGCCCGGCGCGTTCGAGATTATCGCGTCGATCATGCGGGACGAGCCGAAAATCGCGGAGGCCTTCAAGAACGGGCGCGGAGTTGGATGGCACGAGCACGACCCGTTGCTCTTCAGCGGGACGGAACGGTTTTTCCGCCCCGGCTACGCGGCTCATCTGGTGGGCGAATGGATCCCGGCGCTCGAGGGGATGCGCGCGCGGCTGGAGGGCGGGATTGAGGTGGCGGACGTCGGATGCGGGCGCGGCGCGTCGACGATCCTGATGGCGAAGGCGTTTCCGAAATCCACGTTCGTCGGATTCGACTACCATCAGCCCTCGCTCGATCGCGCGGCCGCGGCGGCGAAGGAGGCGGGAGTGGGAAACGTCCGCTTCGAGCGCGCGCTGGCCAAGGAGTATCCGGGAAAGAATTACGGGCTGGTCGCGTTCTTCGACTGCCTGCACGATATGGGCGATCCGGTCGGAGCGTCGGCGCACGTGCGGCAAACGCTGGCGAGCGACGGCACCTGGATGATCGTGGAGCCGTTCGCGGGCGACACGGTGCAGGATAATCTGAATCCGATCGGGCGGGCGTTTTATTCCGCCTCGACCATGATTTGCACTCCCGCCTCGAGGTCGCAGGAAGTCGGTCTCGCGCTGGGGACGCAGGCGGGCGAAAAGCGCATCCGCGAGGTGGTGACTGCGGGCGGCTTCACGCGGTTTCGCCGTGCCGCGCAGACGCCGTTCAACCTGGTGTTCGAGGCGCGGCCGTAGAATCGCGGGCTAGTCGACCGGTGGGCGCTGGCCGCGCCAGGGGCGGGCCTCCTCGAAGGCCGCGGCGAGTGCGATGATCCCGGTTTCGTCGGCGGGACGGCCGACGATCTGTAGCCCTATCGGCAGTCGTGCTTTCGTGAATCCGTTGGGGAGCGAGATGGCGGGCTGCCCCGTCGCGTTGAAGGGGAAGGTGAACGGGATCCAGCCGAAAGTCGCGTCCATCGAAGTCGCGGGCTCCGAATAGAGTGAGCCGAGCGGCACCGCGGGCCGCGGCAGAGTCGGCGTAAGCAGAGCGTCGAAGGGCATGAGCTCCTGCACGATCAGGCGCGACACGTTGTGCATCTGGAGGACGGTCGAGATGTACTCGCTTGCGCCGACCTTGCGACCGCGATCCCATGCGGCGCGTACGACGGGATCCATCAGGTCCGGGTCCTTCACCGGAATCGAACTGATGCCGGCGCAGATCAACTTCTCGGCGATTTCCCTGAGACGCGCGGCCGGGTCGACCGTGATGGGTTCGACGCCGTGGCCCATCGCGCGGAAGGAATCGCAGGCCGATTCGAAGGCGGTACGAATCTCAGGGTCGACCGGGCCGAGCGCGGTCGCGCAGAGCGCGGCGAGGCGGAGCTTGCGCGGGCGAACGTTGATCGCGTCGGCGAAGCGATGCCGCGGCGGCGGCGCCCAGTATGGGTCGCCGTCGACCGGACCGGCCATCACGTCGAGCAGGAGCGCGGCGTCGCGCACGGAGCGAGCAAGCGGTCCGTTGGTGGCGAACCCGGCCCATGCTTCGCCCATCACGGGCGCGCTCGAGACGCGGCCGCGCGAAGGCTTGATGCCGACGATTCCGCAGCATGCGGCGGGCAGACGGATTGAGCCGCCGCCGTCGCTACCCTCGGCGATAGGGTGCATCCCGGCGGCCACCGCGGCCGCGGCGCCGCCGCTGCTGCCGCCGGCGGTATGGGCGGGGTTCCAGGGATTACGCGCGGTGGGGCAGAGTCCGCCGTCGGTGGTGGGCTTGCCGCCGAATTCGGGAGTGGTGGTCTTGCCGAGGAGGATGCCGCCGGCGGCCGTGATACGGGCGGCGTACTCCTGATCGGCGTGCGGGATGAAGTTCTCGAAGTTCTTCGAGCCGAGCGTGGTGCGGATACCTTTGGTCCAGGTGAGGTCCTTGAGCGAGTAGGCGACACCGAACAGCGGCATCGCGGCGCGGTCCGAATCGGAGATACGTTCGAGGCGGGCGGCGTCGTCGAGGGCGCGGTCGGCCGTAACGGTCATGAAGGCGCCGAGGCGCGGATTGAGGCGTTCGATACGGTTGAGGAAGAATTCGGCGACTTCGCGCGGCCGGACTTCCTTGTTGAGCACGAGTTCGCGTAGTTCGTACGCTTCGATCCAGGGATTGAGCATTGGAGCGGCCTCCGACGCATGGAGTCGATCGTCGATCCCGTAGTTAGTGCAAATTTGCCGCAGGTTCCAGCGAGAGCGTGTGTGCATCGGCGCGGCGGCGCGCTAGGCTCGGGCGGCAAGATGGCATTGAGAACGGTGATTTTGTGGGTACACGTGTTGTGCGGCGTTGTATGGGTGGCCGCGTCCGCCAGTATCGCGCTGGCGGCGGTAGCGCTCAGCGGCGAGCCGGAGGAGTGGACCAACTTCGCGACGAGGTCGGTGCCGCGAATCAACCGGGTGTGCGTCGGGGCGGCGAGCGTGATACCGGTGACGGGAATCGCGAACCTGGCCTTCGTCGCGCGGAGCTATCGGGGAACCTTGCCTGCGCCGTTTATCGCGATCCTGAGCGCGAAAGTCGCGATATTCGCCGCGATGGCGGCCGCGCTGTGGGCGGCATGGGGAGCGGGCTCGGCGATTGAAGCCAGAGGCGCGTCACGCGAAGGCGGCGGGAATAGCGCGGCGAGCGTCCGGAAACTAATCGCGCTCTACGCTACGATTGTAATATTGGGGGCGACGGCACTTGGATTGGGGTTGTGGCTGTCGGGGACGTAAGACATCTTCTAAAAGCACCGAGATTTTGTCGAAGAGGAAGCGGATGGAGACGCCGCGGAAAATCCAGGTCGGTGAGTTCACGGTCGCGTTTTTGACCGACGGCATCTGGCGCAACGACGGTGGCTGCATGTTCGGGGTGGTTCCGCGCGAACTGTGGCAGCGGGAGCATCCGGCGGACGACCAGAATCGTATCCGGCTCAACCTGACCTGTCCGCTAATCATGAAGGGCGGCAACGCGATCGTGGTGGATACCGGGATCGGCAACCGGCTGGGCGCGGTCGAGCGCAAGATCTTCGACCATGGCGAGGGCTGGCTTATTGACGGGCTTGGGAAGCTCGGGATGGAGCCGGGGGATATCACGCACGTGATGCTGTCGCATCTCCATTTCGACCATTGCGGTGGAATCGTGCGGCGCAAGGCGGCGGGCGGATTTGAACCCGCCTTCCCGCGCGCGCGGATCTTCGTCCAGCGGGGCGAAATCGAGGTTGCGCGCAATTCGAGCAACGAACGGCTGCGCGCGGCGTATCGCCATATAAAGGAATGCCTCGAGCCGGTGACGGGGCTGATCGAGCCGATCGACGCCGATACAGAGCTGGTCCCCGGGGTGACGGCGGCGGTAACCGGAGGCCATACGGCGGACCATCAGGTGGCGATCGTGAGTTCGGGCGGAGAGAGCTTCGTGCATCTGGCGGATATCGTGCCGACGCGGTCGCATATGAGGGGCCCGTGGAACCAGGCGTACGACCTCGATGCGATCCGGACGATGGAGCAAAAGGCGCATTACCTGCGGCAGGCGGTGGGGAATCGATGGTGGGTGTCGTTCGCGCACGACGAACGGGTGTTCGCGGCGCGAGTGGTGGAGGATCGCGGCAAGCTTGCATTGGGGGAGTCGATTGCGGTGCCCGAGGGACTCGACGGGGTTTGAATCGAGGCGTTGCGCGGAACGTCGAAGGAGTAATCGGGCTGCGAGCGGATGATTTGCGGGGATCCTGGAAGGTACTTGTCCTGTGGACAACGCTGGCGTTTGCCAAAAGGTTACTTGCTTCGTTTGATAAACGGTCGTTATACTTCTTAGTGGGAGGGGCTATAAAAATAGCACACCCAACTCTGAAGCGCGTTTTACATCATTCTCTCGCCTTCATACTCACCATATCGGCGAGACTTTCGTAGAAAAACCAGACAGGCTGGTCTAACCAAGGAGTTAGCAGATGGCCGAACCGAGCAGCTTTGAACAGGTGATCAAGCGCGATCGCGCCGCCCGTGAATCGAAAATATGGCGCGGTACGCTAATCGATTACCTGGACCTCGTCAAGTCAGACCCGACACTGACCAAGATGTCCCATGCCCGCATCTACGACATGATGATTGCGACCGGCACGCGGACGATCACGAACACGGATGATCCGCGAACCAAGCGGCTCTACAAGGATGAGCCGATCAAGGTCTACAACTTTTTCGCCGACGAGTTTTTCGGAATCGAGCGGACGATCGCCCAGATCGTGCGCTATTTCCATTCGGCCTCGCTCAAGGGCGAGGAGAGCCGGCAGGTGCTCTATCTGATGGGGCCGGTCGGTTCGGGCAAGAGTTCGCTGGTCGAGCGGGTACAGCGCGGACTCGAGCAGGCCAACCCGGTCTATTCGATCGAGGGCTGCCCAATGCATGAGGAGCCGCTGCATCTGATCCCGCGCCATCTGCGGCGCGAGTTCGAGAAGATGCTGGGGGTGCATATCGAGGGTGACCTGTGCCCGGTCTGCCGCTACCGGCTGAAGGAGGAGTTCAACCTGCGCTACGAGGAGTTCCCGATCGAGACGCGCAACTTCTCCAAGCGCAACCGCGTCGGCGTCGGCGTGGTGCCGCCGGTCGACCCGAATAACCAGGACACCTCGGTGCTGATCGGATCCGAGGATATCTCGAAACTGGATCAGTACTCGGAAGGCGACCCGCGCGTGCTCGAGCTCAACGGCGCGCTCAACGTCGGCAATCGCGGCCTGGTCGAGTTCATCGAGGTGTTCAAGAACGAGACCGAGTATCTGCACGCGATGATCACGGCGACGCAGGAGAAGGTGATTCCGGCGCCGGGTCGTCACGGGATGGTCTACGTCGACACCTGCATCATCGCCCATTCGAACGAAGCGGAGTGGCAGAAGTTCAAGGCCGACCACACCAACGAGGCGATCCTGGACCGTATCGTGGTGGTCAAGGTGCCTTACAACCTGCGGCTGTCGGAAGAGGTGAAGATCTATCAGAAGATCATCCGCAACTCCGACTTCCGCGCCCACGTCGCGCCGCATACGCTCGAGCTGGCCTCGATGTTCGCAATCCTGTCGCGGCTCGAGCCGACCTCGAAGTGCGACCTGATGACCAAGCTGCGGCTTTACAACGGCGAGGAGGTGGTCGAGAAGGGACGCACCAAGAAGATCGACGTGCAGGAGCTCAAGGAAGACGCCAAGCGCGAAGGCATGAGCGGAATCTCGACCCGCTTCATCATGAAGGCGCTCGACAACGCGCTGTCCGACAACGTCTCCGGCAACTGCATCAACCCGATCAACGTGCGCGAGGCGCTGATCTCGATGACCAAGGAAGCCGACCTGCCCGACGATACGCGCAAGCAGTACCTCGAGTTCCTGCAGGACACTCTGCACAAGGAATATCTCGACCTGCTGGAAAAGGAGATCACGCGCGCGTTCGTCTACTCCTACCAGGAGCAGGCCGAGGCGCTCTTCCAGAACTACCTCGACCATGCGGAGGCCTACGTCAACAAGACCAAGGTGCGCGACCGCAATACCAAGGAAGAGCTGTCGCCGGACGAGGGCTTCCTGAAATCGATCGAGGAGCAGATAGCGATTATCGGGTCGGCGGCGGAAGGCTTCCGCCAGGAGGTGATCGCATATCTGTGGGCGACCTCGCGGCGCGGCGAGAAGGTTAGCTATCGCAGCTACGAGCCGCTCAAGGAGGCGATCGAGAAGAAGCTGATGACGTCGGTGCGCGACATGTCGCGGATCATCACCAAGGCGCGCAC
>DASPQS010000009.1:0-2358 GCA_035624865.1 Binataceae bacterium (SeqCode)
GCCGCCGAGAATACTGAGCAGGGCGGACTCGACCAGGAATTGCAAAAGGATATGCAGGCGGCGCGCCCCGATTGCCATCCGGATTCCGATTTCGCGCGTCCGCTCCGTCACCGATACCAGCATGATGTTCATGATCCCAATGCCGCCGACCAGTAGCGAGATCGAAGCGACCGCCGCCAGCAGGATCGTCATCACGCGACTGGCGCTCTCCGAGGCTTGTGCGATTTCGTTGAGACTGCGCACGGTGAAGTCGTCGTCCTGGCCGCGTTCGATATGATGACGGCGATGGAGCAACTGCTGGACCTGGGTCTGCGCCGCGCTCACGCTCTCAGCGCTGCGCGCCTGAACGTAAATCATGTTCACCACGCCCGAGATCTTGGGTGGACTGCCAAAAGGGCTGATTACCCCCATGTTCGACTGGTAGACCGGGCTCGCCGCGGTCCAGTTCGGAACCCCGATATAAGGGTTCAGCACCGGATTGGTCGAACCCGTGTTGCCCGTGGGCACGGTCGCGCTGGCCTGCGACGTACCCAGGACTTTTCGCTCCGCCGTCGCAAACGGCATCAGTACGACGTCGTCCTGGTCCTGGCCATAGTTCGACTGTCCCTTGACCGCGAGCACGCCGATTACGCGCATCGGAAAGTTCTTGACCCGGATCGCAGTGCCGACTGGATTCTCACCCTCGCCGTAGAGGTTGTTGACCACGGTCTGCCCCAGAAGGCATACCGGCGCTGCGCTGCGCGTCTCTTCCTCGGTGAACGGGCGCCCGGCGGCCATCGGCCAATCGCGAATCGCCAGGTAGCTCGCGGTGGTGCCGGTGATGCTGGTGCTCCAGTTGCGGTTGCCGTACACCAACTGCGAGATCTGGCGGTCGGTATAGCTCACTGCCTTGACTGCACTCCCGTCTTTGGCGATCGCCTCGGCGTCTGCCACCGTCAGCGTCGAGGCGCTGCCGAGACCGGCCCTGACGCCGCTCGCGGTCGTCGCTCCGGGGAGCACCACCAGCAGGTTGGTGCCGAGGCTCTGGATCTGCTGCTGCACCGAGTAGCGCGCCCCGTCGCCGACGGCGACCATCGCGATCACGGCAGCCACTCCGATGAAAATGCCGAGCATCGTCAGCGCCGCGCGCATCTTGTTGCGCCGCAGCGCCCGCGCGGCCGCAGCGACCGCCATCGTGCCGAAGGTCAATGCCTCGCCACCGCGAGTCGCGGCGGCCTCCTCTGGTTGAGCCGGCGCACTTGCCGGCGCCTCGGCGGGCGTCACCGCGCTCTCGCGCCTGCGCTCGTCCGATTGGATAAGGCCATCGCGAAACGTGATGACACGATCGGTGTATTGCGCGACCTCTGCGTCATGCGTCACGACCACCACGGTCAGGCCGTGCTCGCGATTGAGGCGGGAGATTATCTCCATGACCTCGGCGGAATTCTTCGAATCCAGATTTCCAGTCGGCTCGTCCGCAAGCAGGATCGCGGGTTCGTTGATCAGCGCGCGCGCAATCGCTACCCGCTGCTGCTGGCCGCCAGAGAGCTGGTTGGGATTATTTTGGGCACGCCCCGCGAGACCGACCATTTCGAGCAAGGATTGCGCGCGCCGGCCCCCATCATCCGACCGTCCGGAGTAGAATAGCGGCAGCTCGATATTTTCGAGCGCGCTGGTGCGCGAGAGCAGGTTGAAATTCTGGAAAATGAACCCGATGCGCTGGCTGCGCACGGCCGCGAGCTCCTCCTCGCTCATCGATGCGACTTCAGTCCCCTCCAGCAGGTATCTGCCCGCGGTCGGCCGGTCGAGGCATCCAAGGATATTCATCAGGGTCGATTTGCCGGAACCCGACGAACCCATGACAGCGACGAATTCGCCGCGCCGGATGGTCAGGCTCACGCCGCGCAGCGCCCTGACTTCCACTTCACCGAGATGGAAGGTTTTGCTGATGTCGAACAGCTCGATGACGGGTTCGTTCTTCACTGTTTGGTCCGCGTCGCCCTTGTCATCCGCGTCCGGCTGACTTGAGAAGGTTGCAAATGCACAATATCAGTGCGGAAAGCGCATTACCGGCGCGGAAAGCGTGCTGCCGCCTGCACTGTCGGTCGCACCCCCGCGAACCTCGCCGGTCACTACGTTGTCGCCAGGCTTCAGATCGCCGCCCAGGATTTCAACAAAATTCCCGTCGTCGAGCCCGGTCTCGACTGACACCGGACGCAAGCTTCCGCCTTCGCCGATAACCCATACACGCGCCTGGCGCGCCCCCGAAAGGTTGGCCGACGGTGGCGCTGCCTGTTGTCGGTTCACTTGCCGGGGATTGAAGCGGGGCGCCTGGACCGGAACGCGCAGAACATCGTCGCGCTTTGCCGTGATAATCGT
>DASPQS010000010.1:0-8233 GCA_035624865.1 Binataceae bacterium (SeqCode)
ACCAGCGCGCAGACACTCGTGATGATCGACGGCGTGCCGGTGAACGACTCAGCCACCGGCCAGTTCGATATCAGCCGGCTCACCACCGACGGCCTCGACCGGATCGAAGTGGTGCGCGGGGCCGGCGGCGCGCTCTACGGATCGCAAGCGATCGGCGGCGTGATCAACCTGATTGCGCAAGAAGGCTCGGGCCCGTTCAAGCTGAGCCTGCTGTCGGAAGGTGGAAATCGCGCGAGCGAACAGCAGACCCTCGTCTTCGACGGCGCCCGCGACAAGCTCGCATACTCCGGCGCCCTCTCCTACTTCTCCACCACCGGATTTCGCCCGATCAACGACAATTCCGACAACCTCGCCGGTTCGATGCGGCTCGACTACCACCTCGACGAGAACACCACGCTCCATGGATTCGCGCGCTATATCCGCGCCAACGTCAGCCTCGCCAGCTTCTCGATCGCCGAGGGCATTGCCCTCAACCCCAACGCCCACCAGCGCAACGAGTTCATGCTCTACAAGGGCGGCGTCGACCGCCGCTTCGGTGACCGCCTCCTGGTGCGGACCAGCGCCTTTTACGTGCGCGACGAACTGCGCGTCAACGACGTGCCGTTCGCCACGAGCCCGAGTTCCGAGACCGACCATATCCCCGACGAGACGCGCGGCGGTAATCTCGAAGCGATCTACACCTGGACGCAGAATCTACACACTCTGGTGGGATTCGACTTCCTCGACCAGTGGGTGCGTTCCGACAGCAATTCGATTTTCTTCTCGCCGCCGCCGATCTCCCAATTCGTTTCGAACTTCCACGCGCGCCGCCAGGAGTACGCCGGTTATGTCGAGCAGGAGGCGCGCCTGCTGCACGGCCATCTCATCGCGACCGCCGGCTTTCGCGTCGACGGCAACAGCGATTTCGGCAAGGAGGTGAGCCCCGCCTGGTCGCTCGCGATCCCGCTCAAGCAATACGCAACCACCTTGCGCGGCAGCTATAGCGAGGGCTTTCGCGCCCCCAGCTTCAACGACCTCTTCTTCCCCGGCTTCGGCAACCCCGATTTGAAGCCCGAGATTTCCAGCGAATACGACGGCGGCTTTACCAAGGACTTCGGCGAGGCCGCGTCCTTCACCGCCACTTATTTCTCACGCCGCGTTCACAGCCTGATCGTCGCGGTGCCCTGCACGTTCAACCCCTCGAGCTGCCCCTTCGGCTCGATCGCCGGCAACGCCGGACGCGTCGATACCCAGGGCGTCGAACTCGGGCCCATGTTCTATCCGCTGAGCGGGCTCCAGATGGGCGGCAACGTCACCATCCTCGACCAGACGCACACCTCGCCCTCGCCGCGGCCGCTGCGGATTGCGAAGTATTCCGCCTCCGCGATCGTCGAGTACACCCATCGCGACTTACTCCGCGCGGAGGACAAGGTGACCACGTCCCTCGCTTACACTTTCGTCGGCGATCGCGACGATATCACCCCGGTCGGCACTATCGCGAATCACGACGCCTATCATCGTTTCGACGTCGCGTTCTCGTATTCGCCGGGAATCCGCCGCGGCCCGATTCGCGACGCTGCCATCGTCGCCAAGGTGCGCAACGTGCTCGATCGCCACTACTCCGAGGCGTTCGGTTTCCCGGCGCCGCCGGTCAACTTCATGGCGGGGGTGAAGCTCGACTTCTAACCGCTCTCGCGCGCGAAGCAGGCGTCGAACGCCGCGCGGATCCGCCCGCGCCGCCGCTCGACTTCCCCCAGCAATTGCTCCGCCGCGTCGGCCCCCGTGTAGCCCATCCGCCGTGCGATCGGCGTCAGTTGCTCATGCGCGGTCGGCAACGCCCACGCCGCCTGGTCGGTCTCGATTCGCAGGCGATTTTCCAGGCGCGAAAGGAAGCGATAGTCGCCCTCCAGCTCCGCGGCCTCCTGCGCCGGCATCAGCCCGGTTTCCGCCAGCCCCCGAATCAGCGCGACGGTGCCGCGCTCGCGCAGCGCCGGACGTTCAACCCCGTGCCGCAGCGCCATCATCTGCGTTATAAATTCGACGTCGACCAGTCCGCCGCGCCCTTGCTTGAGATTGAGCCGCGCGTGATTCTCCACGCCGATCTCGTGTTCCATCCGCGCCCGCATCGCCGCGATTTCGCCCACTTCCGCCGCCTCGAGTCCGCGCCCGAACACGAATTCGCGCCGCGCCGCCTCGACTTCCTCCGCCAGTGACGCATCCCCCGCGATCACCCGCGCGCGCACCAGCGCCTGCCGCTCCCATACCGCCGAGCTCTGGCGATGATAGTCGCGAAACCCCTCCAGCGACGCGACCAGCGGCCCGGCGTTGCCCGAGGGGCGCAGCCGCAAGTCGATTTTATAGGCGTAGCCCTCGCGGGTGCGCGCCTCCAGAATCGCGATCAGCCGCTGCACGATCCGCGAGGCCGCTTCGCGCCCGCCCGCCGCAACTTCGTCCGGCTCATGGTAGATGAAGATCAGATCGAGATCGGAGTTGTACGACATCTCGGCCCCGCCCAGCCGCCCCATCGCAACCGCGCACAGCCGCAGCCCCGCGGGTATCGCATAGCGCGCCGCAGCTTCGCTCCGCGCGAGCGCAAGCGCTTCGCGCACGACGGTTTCCGCCAGCAGCGTCAGCTCGGCCTGCACTTCCTCGAGCCCGAGCTCGCCCGCCAAATCGGCGATCGCAACCCGTAAAAATTCCTGATGGCGGAACGCCCGGATCGCATCGAGCCGGCTCTCGAAATCCTCGCCCGCCGCGACCAGTCCGCTCAGCTCCGCGGCGAGTTCCTCGGCGCTTCGATGCAGCCGCGCCAGGTCCGAACGCACCAGCGTGTCCAGCATGTCCGGATGGCGGATGAAGATCGTCGACAGGTAGCCGCTCGAGGCGAACAGGCGCAGCAGCACGCGCCGGGTCCCCGGATGCTCCTCCAGCAGCGCCAGAAACGACGTCCGCGCGCCCACCGCCGAAATAAACGACGCCAGGTTCATCAGCGCCAGGTCCGGGTCCGCCAGCCCGCGCATCTCCTCCAGCAGCAGCGGGCCGAGCCGTTCGAGCAGTTCGCGCCGCCGCGGACTCGCCGGCGCATGCGCCGGGCCGCGCGCCAGCAGCTTCAGATGGGCAACGCTCTCGGCCGCGCGGCTATAGCCCAGTTCGGCCAGCGCCGGCGCCGCCCGCTCGGGCTCGAACGCGGCTTCCCATGCGGCGCGCGCAGCAGCCGCCACCGGCCGCTCGCTCCGCTCCTCCCCGCCCGCCAGCATCTCGCGGAACTGCGTCGCCACCTGCTCCCGATGCGCCTTGAGGGTCTGCGCGAAACGCGCGGCCGCGCCGGCGTCCTTGCCGAAGCCCATCCGCGCCGCCATCACCTTCAACGCTGGCTCGTCCGCGGGCAGCGTATGGGTTTGCAGGCCCGCCGCAACCTGCAGCTTGTGCTCGACGTCGCGCAGGAACAGGTAGGCCGCTTTGAGCTGCCGCGCCCGCTCACCTTGCATATAGCCGTGAAGCTCCAGCCGCTCGAGCGCGGTCAGGGTCTGGGGCACGCGCAAACGCGGATCGCGTCCGCCATAAATCAGCGTCAATGCCTGCACCACGAACTCGAGCTCGCGGATACCGCCGTAGCCGAGCTTCACATTGCGTTCCACCAGATCGGGCGAGCGCAGTTCGCTCTCGACCTGCCGCTTCATCGCGCGCAGTTGGCGCAGCGTGTCGAAATCGAGGTAGCGCCGGTAAATGAAGCGTCCCAACTCGGCGATCAGCCGCTGGCCCGGCGCCAATGCGCCCGCCACCGGGCGCGCCCGCAAAAGCGCCGCCCTTTCCCAAGTCTGCCCCAGGTTGTGGTAAAAGCCGATCGCGGCGTCGAAGGAAACCACCAACGGCGAGTTGCGCCCGCCCGGGCGCAGCCGCAGATCGGTGCGAAAGCACCCCTGCGACAGCAGTTCCGTCAGCAGCTCGCCCACCCGCCGCGCCGCCTCCTCCCCCGCGCCCTCGCATAGGTACATCAGGTCGACATCCGAGCTCAGGTTGAGTTCGCCCGCGCCCAGCTTGCCCATCGCGATCACGCAGAAGTCGCGCGCCGCCCGCGCCTGCGGCGCGATCAGGCTCGCCGTCGCCGCGAGCGCCCCGCGGATACATTCGTCCGCCAACCGCGACATCGCCGCCATCGTCCCCGCGACGCCCAGGCGCCCGGCCAGGTCGCCGATCGCTATCCGAAGAAAAACGCCGCGTTTGAACTCGCCCAGAACGGCCGCGGCGTCCCGCCGCTCGCTCACCGCCGGCAGGTCAAGCCTGATCGATTCGATCAGCGCCTCGGCAGATTCGGTTCGCGCCCGGTCGAACACGGACAGCCACCGATCGTCCATCGCGCTCAGATCCGACGCGACCAGTTCCGACGCGCCCAGGCAGAAAACCAGGTCTGCCGCCCGCTCGCGATCCCGCAGCGCGCCCGCCAGCGTGGCGGCCGATTGCTCCGCCAGCTTCAGCAGAAAAGCCAGCGCCAGGCGCTCGTCCGCGGCGCGCTCACGCACCAGTGCCAGCGTGGATTCGGCCAGGTTCGCATCGCTCAAACTGTCCGTGAAACGTGCGGCGAGTCCGCGCAACTCGGGGGCAAAACTTTCGATCGCCGCCGGCGCCATCGAAAAAAGGATAGCAGAGCCCGCCGTGCGGTGCTTGGGCTGATGCGCAGCACTTGGGCTCATGCGGCCGGCGATGCTAGCCTTACCCCGCCGCAACTCCCGCCAGGAGACTGTTCCGCCATGATTGTGCTCTATACGACCGAACGCGATTATCCGTGGGGCACCCTGCGATCCACTCACGCCTGCAAGTGCAAGGTCGTGCTCGAGGAAAAACGCATCCCCTACCGGATCGAAAACCTGCCTCCCGGAAATCTCTGGAAGAAGCCGCCCGAAATGCTCGCCCGCCATCCCCTCGGCAAGGTTCCGTATCTCGAGGTCGACGGCGTAACCATTTACGATTCGACCGTCATCGACGAGTTCCTCGAGGACCGTTATTCATGGCCGCGCCTGCTGCCCGCCGACCCGCTCGAACGCGCCCGGGTCCGGATGCTCGAACAATTCGCCGACGAAGCGATGCTCGTGGGGAATCTGCCTCCCATCTGGATGCCGTACTGGAGCGATCCGGAAAAGCGCGACAAGGAACGGATGGAAAAGGGCCGCGAGGGACTGCGCAATCGCGACCTGCCCTATATCGAGCGGATGCTGGGCGAAGCGCCTGCCGGCGGTTATATCTGCGGAGCCTTTTCCATGGCCGATGTCGGGATGATGGTGCTCGCGATGGTGCTCGAAGTCGATGTGTGGCCGCTCGAGAACTTTCCGCGCGTCGATCGATATCTGAAATTGCTGCGCGAGCGGCCTAGCTACCGCGCTATCAGCCCGCGCACCAAGGTCGCGCAAGCCAGTTCGCTCAGCGCTCCGCCAGCCTGAATTTCACGCAAATCCGGCGCGCCCATCGGATCCCTCGGGAATCCGCGGTCACGCGCCGGCTGTTCTAACCCGCGTTCGTCTTGTCCGCTTGCGTTACGCGCTGGCGTTGCGGATTACGCCCTGATGACGCGCCATCGTGCGGTGATGATGGCGTGTGTGGCTCCGATGCAGCACCGCGTGGCGAATCGTGCCCCCGCGCAGATGCCGATGCCGCGGCGCGAAATCGGTGCGCACCACCTGCGCAGGCGGAGTCTCCTCGTATTTCAGCTCGGGGAAATATTTGTCCTCGTTCTGATACACTTGCACCGCCGCGAGAAATTCCGGGTAGTAGTTCTTGCTGGCGAAGCCGAAATGCGCCCCACCGTAGCTTTTGACGATACGGCTGTAGTCGGCGTTGTATTCCTGCGACGCCTGCTCCATCCCGCCCGTACCGTAGTTGTAAGCCGTAATCGCCAGCGGCCAATTGCCGCCGAAGGTCAGATAGTTGGAACGCAGCAGCTTGGCCGCCGCCTCGGTTTCCCTGGTCGGATCCAGCCGGTCGTCATGGTAGCGCGAGATGCGCATGAACTGTCTCCCCGTCGGACGGGTGAACTGCCACACGCCCACCGCTCCCGCGTCTGAACGAGCGCGAATGTAGAATCCCGACTCGATCTCGGCCAGCGTCACCAGCTCGGGCGGAAGGCCGTTCTCGGCAAAAATCCGCTCCATCGTCGGCCGATAGTTGCGGCTGCGCAAAAGCCCCTCGCTAAAACGCTCGCGCATCCCCTGCTGTACCCGCAGGTTCTGCGCCGCTATCGAATATGCCGACAGCGGTTCGCCCTTGAACATCTCGGCGACCTGCCGCTCCTCGTAATTTGCCGGCGGCTGGCCCGAAGCGAGACGGTTCAGCATATCTGAGTACTTGTGCTTGAGATAATTGTTGATCGCGTCGTTGTCCGATCCGCTCGGACATCCCTCGCCGGGCAGGTGCAGAACCTGGTAGACCCGCGAAATCTGGTCACGGTCATGGATAACAAAATCGCGCTCGCCGTACTTGGTAAAGGCGTCGACCCAGAATTGGACATTGGGTTCGATCGCCGCCGGCCGCGGAAAAGGCAGCTCGCTGCCAGCCCATGCGATCGTCGCGCAACCCGCGAATCCAATCGCAGCCGCCAGCACCTTCAAGACGCCCCTCTTTATGCTATCCCTGACCATAAGACCTCTATACCGCCAAACGCCTCGGTCCGGTCGCAACCCAGTCACCAACCAAATGAACAAAAGATCAGGAACTCCCCCCGAGACCTCACACCTTTTATCATTTGGCCGTATATAGTCAATCACTTATGCGTACACGCGCGTTAACGAGCAAAGGCTATGCCGGGGATGGCTCTGCGGCGGGGCTGGCCAGTAGAAGCTCCACAGCGCTATTTGCCGTGTTCCTATTTGCGGCAATTGCAACGGTTTTCGGCTGCAAGCCTCGCGGTAGTTTCACCGCTGCAACTCCGGGGCCGCAGGCTCACGCCCCATTCCGGGTCGCCCTGCTAACTCCCGGGCCGGTCAGCGACGCCGGATGGAACGCCGCCGCCTTTGACGGTCTTCGCCTGATAAAAGAGCATCTGGGCGCGGAAACTGCCCTCGTCCAGACCACATCGCCGGCCGATTTCGATGACGCCTTTCGCGACTTCGCCACCCGCGGTTTCAACCTGGTTTTCGCCCACGGCTTCGAGTACACCGACGCCGCGCTCAAGGCCGGGCACGACTTCCCCCGCACTTATTTCCTCGTCACCTCCGGCAGCGGATCGTCAGCCAACGTCGCCTCATTAAGCTTTCAAATCGAGCAGGCGGCCTACGTTGAAGGCGTGCTCGCGGGCGAGATGACAAAAACCGGCGTGGCGGGAGCCGTCGGCGGTATCGAATTGCCGGCAATCAAGCTCACATTCGACGGCTTCAGGCGCGGCTTCCAGTCGGTGCGGCCCGGCGGCCGCGTTCTCACCAGCTTCATCGGCAGCTTCGACGACGTCGGAGCAGCCAAGGAGGCCGCGCTCGCCCAGATTAGCCAGGGCGCGGACATGCTTTTCCACGACGCCGACGCCGCCGGCCTCGGCGTGTTCGACGCCGCCGGCCAGGCGCACATCTATGCGTTCGGGGCCAACCGCAACCAGAACGCGGTCGCGCCCGAAGTCGTGCTCGCCAGCGCCGTCACTTCCATTCCGCAGGCCTTCCTGAAAATCGCGGCGGAAGTGAAGGCCGGTGATTTTCGGCCGGGGATGCTCGAACTCGGAATGAAGGACGGGATGGTCCACGTCATCATCAATCCGCATCTCGAATCGCGTATTCCCGCATCGGCGCTCGCCGCGATGAAACACGCCGAGCAGCAGATCGAATCGGGCGCGATCGTCTTTCAATCGCTGCCGGGCTCGAAGGGATGATTTGATTCGCCGCGCGATCTCGGTCGCGCGACGATAGCAATCGAGCTGAAAGACGGTTCGCGCTAGGCGCGCTGCTCGATCTCTTTCGCGGCGGCACTCCGCCCGGCCGCATTCACGACTCTGGCCGCGATCAGCGCTTCAATCTCCGCCTCCGATCGTCCCAGCTCCCGCAGGATCTCCACGCTGTGCTGCCCCAGCACCGGCGCCGGCCGCAGGTTCAGCTTGTTCGCGCTGCCGAAGCGCACCGTGTGGCCAACTTCGTAGACCAGACCCGCCTCGTAATGATTCTCGGCGACGATAACGCCGCGCGCGCGCAGCGACGGCTCCGCGATCACTTCCGCGGAATCGAACGGTGAAGGCACCGTGCAAGGCACGCTCTCGGCGCGGAGCCGCCGAATCGCGGCAGCGGTC
>DASPQS010000011.1:0-3570 GCA_035624865.1 Binataceae bacterium (SeqCode)
AGTGGAGCGTCTGCTGCGCGAAGGCTGAATCAGGCGGCCGCCCCGCTCCGCGGAAACCGGCCAGCCTCGCCGCCCGGAGTTCATATGCAAAAGCTGACTGCGGCCAATATCACCGACGTTGCGCTGAGCCGATTTGGCAAACCCGCCAATGAGCGCTTCCGCGAGATCCTGACGAGCGCGTTGCGCCATCTCCACGCCTTCGTCCGCGAAGTCCGTCTGACTCCGGAGGAATGGAAGGCTGGAATCGACTTCCTGGTTGCCGCGGGCCATATCACCGACGACAAGCGCAACGAGTTCATACTGCTTTCCGATACGCTGGGAGTGAGCGCCTTGGTTGACCTGCTGAGTCATGCGCGCCAGCCGGCGGGCGCGACCGATTCCAGCCTGCTCGGGCCATTTTACCGTGAAGGTGTCCCCGAAATGCCCAGCGGCGCCAGCATCGCCAATGGCACCCCGGGTGAAACGGTGGTCGTGCGCGGTCTGGTCACCGGAGCGGGTGGCCGGCCCGTTGCGAATGCCAGCCTGGACGTTTGGCAGGCGGCCCCGAACGGATTGTACGACCTTCAGGACGAGAGCCAACCGGATCTAAATATGCGCGGCAAGTTTCGCACTGACCCGTCGGGCCGTTTCGAATTCCGCTCGCTCAAACCCCTGAGTTATCCCGTGCCGCACGACGGGCCCGCTGGAGAACTCCTGCTCGCCCAGGGGCGTCATCCATATCGGCCTGCGCACATACACTTCATCGTTACCGCACCGGGCTACGAACCGCTGACAACGGCGCTGTATATCGCGGGCGACCCCTATATCGACTCGGACGCTGTTTTTGGTGCGAAGGACTCGCTCACCGTACAGTATAAGAAAGGTCAAGCGGGGCAGGGTGATAGCAGTCGCGCAACCGGCGAACCGGACTCCATCGAATTCAATTTCAACTTGGTGCCGGCGGAGCGCCCTTAGCTGCGGACGTTCCCGCAAAGGTCAGCGCACATAAGGCCAGGTATCGTCGCTCCCGTCATTTCGGGGGCACCACCAGCACCGGGCACTGTGACTCGCGCACGACGCGCTCGGCGACGCTGCCCAGAAAGAAGTGGCCGACCGCCGAGCGTTTGCGCCCATGTGTTGCCATTACTACCAAATCGATTCCGTACTTCTCTTCGGCCGCAACGATCGACTGTGCGGGCCCGCCTGTGGAGGTCTCGACCTCACAGGACAGGTCCGCGGGCACCCGTTGTTTCACGATCTGTTCCAGCTTTATGCGCGCGTCGCGCTCAAACACTCCGTACGGTTCGAGTGGTACTGGCCCGATGTCTGCCGCGGTCGCTGGTAAGGGCAGGACGTGAAGGAGGCGAATCGAGGCCTTGTTTTGCACGGCGATCCGGCAAGCCAGATCGAGTGCGGCCATCGAGTTCTCGTCGAAATCGATCGGGCAAAGGATTTTTTGAAATGCCTGGTTCATTTCGATGCTTCCTGCGTCTCGGGTCCTGCCAGCGTCACGGTTTCTTGCGTGTCGAAACCCGGCGCGACTTGCCTCCAGCCTTCCCGCTCATTGCCACGAACGCTTTGAGGATGTCACTCCGCGTCAGAATACCGCACAGGCGTCCTTTCTCAACGATCGGTACTGCCCCGATACGTTCGCGCCGCATCAACTCAGCCGCTCTTTCCAGCGTATCACTCGGCTTGAGCGTCAATACGTTCGTCGTCATCACGGTCTCGACCGAAATCCGATCGGGTGTCGCCTCCGCCGCCTCGATACTGCCCGCCTCAGCGGTCGCAGCCTTGACTACCGTCGGCGCGTCACGCAGGTCTCGATCGGTCACAATTCCGACGAGGCGCCCGTCAGTCACTACCGGCATCTGATTTATTCGATGCTCTTCGAGGAGCGCCCTCGCGTGAGCGACCGAATCCAGCGGCCGCACCGAACGCGGCGCCGTTGTCATCCATTCTTCTATCAGCAATCGAGGCCTCCTGAGCCCGCCCGACTAGCCGGGTAGTCACATGGTCGATCTTTGAACGGGCGGGCGCAAGCGCCGTGCCATTTCCTGAACGAACCATCCAGAGGAGATCTGTCATTCGAGCAGGGTGAAAGATTGTCTCCAACGGATACGCCCGCCCCGCCCCCGCCGGGCCATCCTACCCTTATCTCACGGTTTAGAGTTTGTGTTCAGGGTGAAATCCTTCACTCCCCCTTCTCCGCCGGCCAGGACCAGCTTCCGGGGGCGCGGGGGAGTCAGAGATAGCCGAGCTGCTTGGCGCTGAGCCGCAGATCGTCCCTGAACTTGGGGTGGGCGATCGCGATGAGTGCCTCGGCCCGCTCGGTGGTGGACTTGCCCCAAAGATCGGCGACGCCGTACTCGGTGACGATGTACTGGGTGTCGGCGCGCGGATCGGTGGTCGGGCCCTCGATTTTCGGGACAATCCGGGAGATTTTGCCGTTGGAGGCTGTCGACCAGGCGGCGAGAATGGACTTGCCGCCCTTCGAGAGCTGTGCGCCGCGAACGAAATCGAGTTGTCCGCCGGGAGCGGTGTATTGCCGGCTGCCGACCGCTTCCGAATTGACCTCGCCGTCCAATCCCACCTCGAGGAAGGCACTGATTGATATCGTGCGCTCGTTCTGGCCGATCATGTACGGATCGTTGACGTAATCGACCGGATAGGCCTCCATGCTCGAGTTGTCGTTGAGAAACTCGTAGAAACTCTCGTCGCCGGCGGCCAGCGTGTACACATTTTTGTGCCGGTTGACGGTCTTGAACCTGTTCGTGACCGCACCCGACTGAATCAGCGCCGTCAAGGACGGCATCATCAACTCGGTATGAAGGCCGAGATCCTTATGATTGGTCAGCGCGGCGCATACCGCGTTCGGCACGCCGCCGATCCCGATCTGGAGCGTCGCCCGATCGGGAACCATCTCGACGATATATTTGCTGATAGCCTGATCGGTTTCCGTGGGTGAGCGCATCGGCAACACAAAGAGCGCACTTTCGTTCTCGACGATCGCGTCGACCTGCGAAATATGGACGGCGGAATCGCCGAACACCCGCGGCATCCTGGGGTTCACCTCGACGATCAGCCTTTTGGCGGTTCGGGCAACGGGAATCGTGTAATCGCCGTTCGTTCCGCAACTGAAGAACCCCGCCTTGTCCATCGGGGCGACCATCACGATGAAGGCGTCGATACCGATCTGCGCCAGGGTGCGCGGCATCGCGCTGAAATTTCCGGGCATGTAGAAGACCACGCGGCGGTTTTCCCGCTGGCCCTGTTCGAACAAAGTTCGCTCGATTATGGTCGGAAAGAACGGATGAGGCCTGATCACATCCATGTATTCGTACTTGAGGATGGTAACGGCGGCGGCGGCGACCGAGTGCGAGTAATAGACGCGCAATTGTTCAATCGAGCCGGCCTTTACGCGGTCCTCGAGCGCCTTTAGCAGGGCAGGGGGCTCGCTCACCGCCATTCCCATCGAGAGGTTGCCGCACGCAGGAATCAGCCGAACGGCGGCCTCGGGCGTCATCAGCTTGGATTTGTATTCGGCCTCATACATCGCGGGATTGCTCCGTTCGCATCGCAGGATTGCCA
>DASPQS010000012.1:0-8953 GCA_035624865.1 Binataceae bacterium (SeqCode)
CAAAGACGTCACGGTTGTCACGCTTACCGTGCTCCATCGCAACTGGCTCGGCTCATCCGCCTGGTACAAGCTCGGCTATGAGGACTGGATTCACGAGCGGCACCTCGAGCTCAAGCCCCGTCAAAAGTAACCGTGCACAGACCCTGAGCGGTTGCCGACGAGACCGAGCCGCTATCACGCTGCCAGTTCTCGCAGGCCCAAGAAGGTGGTCCTGACCAACCGGTCGGGCCAAATTCCCATTGACGGATAAGGCTGAAAGCTTTACTAGACCTGTCAGGTCTGGAATTGGCCGGAGACCCTGCTCAATTTGACATCGACCATAGACGGCGATACTATACCTGCCAAGTCCACTAATTTCCGGGCCGAGAAGGGCTCCCGCCAGTTTCTGGTGAGAAGGCGATGGTGAAGTTACCGATTTACATGGACAATCACGCCACGACAGCCGTCGATAAGCGGGTGCTCGAGGCGATGCTGCCCTATTTCAGGGAGAAGTTTGGCAACGCTGCCAGCCGCAACCATAGCTTCGGATGGGAAGCTGAGGAGGCGGTCGACAAGGCGCGCGGCCAGATAGCGGCCCTTATCAACGCCAAGCCGAAGGAGATTATTTTCACCAGCGGCGCGACCGAGTCCGACAATCTCGCGATCAAGGGCGTGGTCGAGTTTTACCGCGAAAAGGGCAATCACGTTATCACCTGCGTCACCGAGCACAAGGCGGTGTTGGATAGCTGCAAGGCGCTCGAACGCGCCGGCAAGGCGACCGTGACTTACCTCCGCGTCGACAAGTACGGGATGGTCGATCCCGACGACGTCCGCCGCGCCATCACCGACAAGACCGTGCTGATCTCGATCATGTACGCCAACAACGAGATCGGCACCATTCATCCGATCCCTGAGATCGGCAGGATTGCAAAGGAAAAGGGTGTAATTTTTCACTGCGACGCCGTGCAGGCCGTCGGCAAGATTCCGGTCGATGTCGAAAAGGACAATATCGACCTGCTCTCGTTGAGCGGCCACAAGATCTATGGACCCAAGGGTGTCGGCGGCATCTATGTCCGCTCCAAAGCTCCGCGCGTGCGTATAACCCCGCAGATGGACGGCGGCGGGCATGAGCGCGGGATGCGCTCGGGTACCCTCAATGTCACCGGAATCGTCGGACTGGGCAAGGCGTGCGAAGTTGCGCAAGCCGATATGGCGGAAGAGAACCGGCGCCTTACCGATCTGCGTAACAAGCTCCAGGCCGGGATTTTCGAGCGGCTCGACGCGGTCTACTTGAACGGTCATCCCACCGAGCGCCTGCCCGGCAACCTCAACGTCAGCTTCGCGTACGTCGAAGGCGAGTCGCTGCTGATGGGGATGAACGACATCGCCGTCAGTTCCGGTTCGGCCTGCACTTCGGCCACGCTCGAACCGTCCTATGTGATCCGGGCGCTGGGAACCGACGAAGAACTCGCGCACAGCTCGATCCGCTTCGGCCTTGGCCGCTTCAACACCGAGGAAGAGGTGGACTTCGTGACCGATCGGGTTTCCAAAGAGGTCAAGCGCCTGCGCGAGATGTCGCCCCTCTACGAGATGGCGAAAGAAGGAATCGACCTGAAATCGGTTAACTGGAAGGCTGAGTAGAGCGCGCCTTCAGTGGAGCGAGATTATCATGGCTTATTCAGACAAGGTCATTGACCACTATACCAATCCGCGCAACGTCGGCAGTTTCGCCAAGACCGAGGAGAACGTCGGCACCGGCATCGTCGGTGCGCCCGAATGCGGCGACGTGATGAAGCTTCAGCTCAAGATCAATCCTGCCAGCGGCATCATCGAGGACGCGAAGTTCAAGACCTTCGGATGCGGCAGCGCGATCGCGAGCTCGAGCTACGTGACCGAGCTGGTCAAGGGCAAGCGTATCGATGAGGCCATCGCGATCAAAAACGTCACGATCGTCAAGGAGTTGAATCTGCCGCCGGTGAAGATTCATTGCTCGGTGCTGGCCGAGGACGCAATCAAGGCGGCGATCAGCGACTGGAAGAAGCATCAGGCGGCCGGCGATAGCGCCGCGCCCGATGAGAAGAAGACCAAAGAGGCCTGAAGGCGAACGGGACGAGGAATGCTCACGCTGTCCGATAACGCGGTCACCAAGATCAAGCAGTTGACCGCCGAAAAACCCGAAGCGGGTCTGCGCGTCAAGGTCGTGGGCGGCGGATGTTCGGGCTTGCAGTACCGCATGGAACTTGATTCGGCGCACGACCGCGACAAGGTGTTCGAGCGCGACGGCGCGCGCCTGATCGTCGACAAGAAGAGCTTCCTCTATCTCAACGGTTCGCAGCTCGATTATGCCGAAGAGCTGATGTCGGCGGGCTTCAGGCTGGTCAATCCAAACGTCAAGCGCAGTTGCGGATGTGGGGAATCGTTCGTCGTATGAACGACCTGGGTCTATCGCGTAGTCATGGTACAATGCCCCTCATGTGCCCGGCTGATCAAGCCGGCAATAACCTGTCCTGGATGCGGAGCTCCTGTCGGGTCTGAGCTGGACTGTTTTGCCGCCCTCGGGCTGCCGCCCAGGCTTCAAATCGACACCGTTCGCCTCGAGCAGGCCTACCACGACCTTGGCCGGCGGATTCATCCCGATAGATTCGCTTCGAGCCCGGTCAGGCTGCGGCAGGCGAGCTTGCGTGCGACGGCCCTGTTGACGCGGGCGTACAGAACGCTGCGCGACCCGGTCGCCCGCGGCCTTTACACACTTGAATTGAACGGCGTCAAACTGGCGGAGAACAACAAGAACGTCCCGCCGGATCTTGCGGAACTGGTCTTCGAGGTGCAGGAACAATTGGCCGATTTGAATGCCGAGCGCAGCCGGGGAGGGGAGGCCGCGCGCGGTTTGAACGCGGAAGTGACCGCCAGGCGTGCCGAACTCCAGCGCACGATGGACGGCCTGATGGACGAGCTGAACGCCCTGTTCGCCCGTATCGACGCCAATGATACGGCCGCCCGTGACGATCTTTACGCGGAGCTCAAGGCGATTCTGTCCAAAATCGCCTACATGCGGACCCTGATCCGCGACGTCGATAAGGAGCTTGACTTAACTCGCGCGGCTTGAGAGAAAAGACGCTTCCGCACTCCGGCGCCGATAAATCGCGGCGTCCGCTGAGTGCGGATTTAATTATTGGATGTCTCGAATTTTTGGAATCGACCTCGGCACCACCAACAGCCTGATTGCGCTGCTGGAGGGCAAAACTCCGCGCGTAATCCCCGACCCGGCCAGTGCGAACGCTTTGCTGCCGTCGGTGGTCGCGCTTGTGCCCGATGGCGCGGTCTTCGTTGGTGACAGTGCGATCGAGATGGAACCTCGATTGGCTCTCAAGCCCGATTCACAGGTCTCAGGACCAGGCCCCCACCGCGGCGAAGCCGGCGCGGTGGTGCGCTCGGTCAAGCGCTATATGGGTCTGGGTGGCGATGAAGTCTCTCCGGAAGACCGCCGCCGTTACGCTTTCACTGACTTCGCCGGACCAGTCGTGCGCTTCCGCGTCGGAGAACGGTCGTACACGCCGGCGCAGATTTCGGCCGAGATCCTGAAGGCGCTTAAGCGCCGCGCGGAGGCTGCCCTCCCGGACGAGAAAGTCGATCGCGTGGTTATTACCGTGCCCGCCTACTTCAACGACGGGCAGCGCCAGGCGACCAAGGATGCGGGCCGGCTGGCCGGGCTCGAAGTCGTGCGCCTGGTTAACGAGCCGACCGCGGCCTCGCTCGCCTACGGGCTCAACCAGATGGCCGAAGGCAAGGTGGCGGTTTACGACTTCGGCGGCGGTACTTTCGACGTCTCGATCCTGAATATCAAGGGCGGGATTTTCGAGGTGCTGGCGACCAACGGCGACACCCATCTGGGCGGCGACGAGATTGATCGCGCGGTGGCCGACTGGCTGCTCGAGGAAGCGCCCGATTCCGTCCGCGACCGCCGGGCCTGGAACAGCGCGCGGCTGGTCGCTGAAGACGCGAAAAAGCGCCTGACCCAGGCGAATAGCGTCGAGCTACGGCTTGACCTTGAGGGAGGCCGGCGAATCGCTCGGGTCCTCACCCGCGCGGATCTCGAGCGGATGGCTTCGCCGTTCGTCGAGCGGACTTTGGCCTGTTGCGGGCGAGCGCTCGAAGATGCCATGCTGCGGGCCAGCGAGGTGGATGCGGTGGTGCTGGTCGGGGGTTCGACCCGGATGCCGATCGTGCGGCGGCGCGTCGAGGAATTTTTCGGACGCCGCCCTCTATGCTCACTCGATCCTGATCAGGTGGTAGCACTGGGCGCTGCGGTGCAGGCCGGTGTGCTGATGGGCTCGCACGGCGACATGCTGCTGCTGGACGTGGTTCCGCTCTCGCTCGGGATCGAGACCATGGGCGGGGTGATGGAACGCGTGATCCATCGCAACACCACCATCCCGACCAGCGCGGCCGAAAACTTCACCACGGCGGTCGACAACCAGACCCATGTCGATATTCACGTACTCCAGGGCGAGCGGGAACTCGCCAATGACTGCCGTAGTCTGGCGCGTTTCAAATTGGGACCGATCGAACCGCAACCCGCGGGCTTGCCGCGGATCGAGGTCACTTTCCTCATCGATGCGAACGGTATACTCAATGTTACGGCGCGCGATCAGCGTACCGGCCGGGAGCATTCCGTCGACGTCAAGCCCAGCTACGGACTCACCGACGAGGAAATTGAGCGGATGCTCGAGGAGTCGATCGACCTGGGCGAGCAGGATCTCGAACGCCGCTTGTTGATAACCACGCGCAACGAGGCCGATCAAATCCTGACTGCTCTCGGAAAGCAGCTTAAAGAATATGGTGAGCTGGTCGCAGCGGACGAGCGCCGGCGCATCGAAGAGACTTCGTCACAGCTCGAGGCCGCGCGTCGCGGCGACGATCGCGAACTGATTGGCAGGCTGGTCGAGGAGTTGAACGAAATCACGACGCCGTTTGCCGAACGGATCATGGACCATGCGATCAAAATCGCGCTGCAGAAGAAGTCGATCGAAGAACTGTCTTGAGTTGCCGACAGGACTAACCTGGTGGCAGGAGTAAATTCCGGATGGGCTTAAAGTGGGATCAGGCCGACGACATCGCCGAGGTTCTGGCGGAAAATCATCCGGGGCTTAACCCCCTCGATGTGCGCTTCGTCGATTTACGCCAATGGGTAATCGATCTGGACGAATTCGACGATGATCCCGCCAGCTCCAGCGAGGGCAAGCTCGAGGCGATTCAGATGGCTTGGAACGAACTCTACGAGGAAAACAGCGAGGACGACGACTGAACATTTCGTCCGCGCCTTACGTCTAAATCAGGAGGTGGCGGTGGTGGATGCGACCAGGATAGAACACGGAGGAAAGATGCAGGAAAAGGAAACATTGGACGAAAAGCTGCCAGGATTGTTCGAACCTGACACGCTTTTGCCGATCCAGTACTTCGAGGCGATGCGCCGCAAGCATCTGCTCGAAGGCGAAAAGCGACTGATTCTGAGCGTGCTCGAAGACGCCGTCGAATGCTTCATGAAATGCATCGAATCGCCGACGAGCAAGGGCCAGCGACTGTTCCGCGACGCCGACGAATGGATAGCGCTCGAAGATAAGCACTGGGTATTCTCCTTCGATAACGTCTGCGACATGCTGGATATCAATCCCGACTACATGCGCCGCGGACTGAGGCAATGGAAAGAGCGCAAGCTCGAAGCGATCGAGCGCGCCGCCATCGTTCGCGCCGAGGCTGCCGCGATTGCCGCCCAGGTTCCCGTTGTCGAGGAGCCCGCGAAGCCGGCGGAACCCGAGAAGCGTCCGCAGGTCGCGCAACCGCTCGCAGCGCCGAAGGCAGTGGTCGCACCGCGGATTACCAAGATCTTCAGCGGTCAGGGAAACCGCGCCAAGGGAACGCCGGCGCCGGCCCACAGCGGCGGCCGCAGTGCGCGTTCCTTGCGCAAGGCGCACGCCTGACCGCGCGCTCGCGCGCAAGATTAATCCACAGGCTTTGGCCTCTGGTTGTTGAAAGGGCGGCCCCTGCGGCCGCCTTTTCGCGCTTCTTTGTACCCCCCACAATTCCCTCGGCGGACTTGCCGAAACCGACGCTGTCGGTGTAACAGCAGTATCATAATCGGACTCCTCTCCACGGTCCGGTTCATTCGCAAGTCCCGCTTGAGGTGCGAACATGACTTCAGAGGAACTGCTGATCGACGCCGACGGCCATATCCTCGAGCCGCCTGACCTGTGGGAACGTTATCTCGAGCCGAACTATCGCGATCGCGCCCTGCGTATCAGGGTCGGCGAAGACGGCTTCGAGTTCCTCGAAATCGACGGTAAACGCGCGCAGCTTACCAGCGCCGCCCTGCTCCATTCGCTGGGTGGGATGAAGATGCTGCGCGAGATGGGCGCCAAGGTCGAAGATTTCAACGCGTCGCGGCGTGACGTGCTGGGCAAGACCCGCGATCAAACGCATGGGATCTTCGACAGTCTCGCCACCGGGCGCCCGCAGGACACCTACCTCGCCGGATGCGCTCCCGGCGCGATGGATATGAAGGAGCGAATCGGCATCCTCGACCGCGAGGCCATGGCCAAGTCGGTGATCTATCCGACGCTGGGACTGCTATGGGAGGCCGAGCTGTTCGATATTGAACTCTCGGGCGCATACTGCCGCGCCTACAACCGCTGGATCACCGACTTCTGCGGGGATTCCGGCGGCCGCCTCGTCCCGATCGCTCATCTCTCACTGGGTGATCCGGCCGAGGCCGCTCGCGAACTCGAGCGAGCCGTCAAAGCCGGATGCCGCGGCGCCTTCGTCTGCCCGTTTACGATCACGCGCAAGCCCCACGGCCATCCCGACCACAACCGCGTGTTCGCAGTGGCGCAGGACCTCAATGTCCCGATCGCGATTCATCCGACGCTCGAACCCGCTGCCTGGTCGGTGCATCAGCGGTTTGACGGGATGGGCTGGGCGGACTGGTACTTCGACCTGTTTGCGGCGCAGGGCGTGCCCCAGGCCTTCGCGACTTTTTTCCAATACGGCGTCTTCGACCGCTTTCCCAGGCTCCGCGTGGTGGTGCTCGAGTCCGGCGCGGGATGGATCGGCTATTGGCTCGACCGTGGCGACGCGATCTACCGGCGCACAACCTTGGGCGGCACCGTGCAGCTCAAGGAAAAGCCCTCCTACTACTTCAAGCGGCAATGCTATATCTCGGCCGACCCCGACGAGCGTTCGATTGCCGCGCTGACCCGGCTGGTCGGTGAGGATCGCTTCTTCTGGGCCAGTGACTATCCCCATCCGGACCATCCGGGCGATTACCTGACCGAGTTGCGCGGAATGGTCGAGGGGATGACCGCCACGGCGCGGCGTGGAGTATTGGGAGAAAACGTTGCGCGCGCCTTCAACCTGATCTAGCGCGTGAGAAAGCCCGCGCGTTCGCCGCGGCCCTTTTCGCGAAGCCGGTGAGCGACCGCGCGGCGTCCTTCACGCAACCCGGCGCATCAGCTCCAGGATGTCGTAGCCTGTGATCGATCGGCTCTTTTCCGACCAGTCCTTCAGTTCCGCCTGATCGACCATCCCCGCCTGCGCGCCCTTGGCCAGGTCCATCAGCGCGATTTTGATCGTCGCCTCGTCGATCATCTCGCCGCTCTTCGGATCCGCCATCGAGCCGCCGCCCTTTTCATGGTAGAGGCGGATCACGCGGCGCGCCTCCTCGACCTGCTCCTTGCTCGGCGTGTAGCATTCGTTGCAGATCGGCGCCTGCTGCGGATGAATCACCCAGGTCCCGTCCATCCCGAGGCTGGCCGCGCCGACGTTCTTCTCGCGCAGCCCGCGCTGCAATTCGGCCACCCGCTCGGGTGAATCCTCCTTGCGCCATAGCCGCAGGTAGACATTGTCCACCGCATGCAGGCCTGCCGCCTTGGCCGCGACCACCGTCGCCTGCTTCGCATAATGGAAGTTCTCGTTTTGCCGTTCGACGATTTCACGCACTCCGATATTGGCGGCGAAGTCCGCGATCCCGAAGATCAGTCCGCACATCCGGTCCGACGCGGTCGCGATCTCGTAAGCCTTGATCAGCGAATGAGGCGTTTCGATCAGCGATTCGATCTGAATCCGGTATTTCCATCCGCCGCGCTTTTCCAGCTCGTCGAGCAGTTTCGACACCTCCCGAATCTCCTCGGGCCCGCGCGTCTTGGGCAGTACGATTCCGTGGAAGCGGTTCGGCGCTCCCAGCACGATCGCTTCCATGTCGCCCTTGAAGAACGGAGAATGGATATTGTTCGGGCGGACAGTCACGACCTTTTTGCCGAAATCGAGCGTGTTGAGCGCCTCCACCATCACCTTGCGGCTCTTCTCGCCCTTGAATTCATAGGGGCACGCATCCTCGAAGTCGGCCATAATGTGGTCGACCGGGCATTTGACTGCATCGGCGGCGTTCTGATGGAGCTTGAGGTTGTGGCCCGGATAGGTCATCTCGGTGCGCGGGATTACGAAGCGAGTACCTTTGTCTAAAACAAACATTGGTTGAAATTTCTCCGAAATCGGGTATGGCCGATGCGAGCTTCCGGCGAGTCTATTGGCTTCAGACCTTCCGGTCAAAACCGCCGGTATCGTTTACGTGATTTCCAAACACGCGTCAACCATATCTGTAATAAGCGTAGTGGTGCAGTTAGTAAGTAAGGCTGTTGTCAAAAGGCTCCAAAACCGGTACCTATTGCCTGTTTCACTACCCGCCGGTCACATCAAGATGTGGCTGAAGAAAAAAGGAACCAATGAAGGCGATAGTTTTCGAGCAGAACGGAGGCTGCGAGGTTCTTCAGTATTGCGATACGCCCGAGCCCAAGGCCGGTCCCAACGACGTTATCATCAAGGTCAAGGCGTCGGCCTGCAACTTCAACGATATCTGGGCGCGCCGCGGACTTCCCGGGATGAAGATCATCTTCCCGCACATCTCGGGTTCCGACGCCGCCGG
>DASPQS010000013.1:0-4297 GCA_035624865.1 Binataceae bacterium (SeqCode)
AGCGACTCGGCTACAGCATCCTGTGGATTACCGAAGGCGCTGGGCGCGAACCGTTCACGCATGCCGCATACCTGCTCAGCCAAACCGAGAAGCTCGTCGTAGCTTCCGGAATCGCCAACGTCTTCATGCGCGAGCCGATGACCTCGATCCGCGCGGCGCGCACCCTGACCGAGCTGTTCCCCGATCGCTTTATTCTAGGACTCGGCGTCAGCGGTAGGATCGCCAATCTTGCCAGGGGCATCGGGTGGAACAAGCCGGTCACGTTCACGCGCGATTACGTGACTAAAATGAAATCGACGGGATACATGGCGCCGGGTCCCGGCAAGGAACCGCCTGTCGTACTGGCCGGGATTCTGCCGAAAATGGTCGAGCTGGCTGCTTCGCAAACCAATGGCACCCACACTTACTTCGTTCCCCCTGAGCATACCGCGCGCGTGCGCGCTGCTATCGGTCCCGACAAATGGATCTGCGCCGAGCAGGCTGTGATGCTGGAGAGCGATCCGGCCAAGGCTCGCGCGGCGGCGCGAAAATACATGAGCTTCTATCTGCGGCTCCCCGACTCCAGCTATGCGAAAAATCTCCGCACGCTTGGTTTTGGAGACGCCGATTTTGCTGGCGAACTCAGCGACCGTCTCGTGGACGCTGTCGTCGCGTGGGGCGACGCCGACAAATTGCGTGCTCGTATCGACGCGCACAGCGCAGCGGGCGCCACTCACGTTTGCATTCTTCCGCTTCGTTCCGACGGCGTGCTGACACCTGATGAGGGCGCGCTCCAAGCGCTCGCACCGGGATGACCTGCCGGTGATCGCTCCCGCGTCAATATAGCTCGGTTCCTTCGCCGTCGCGTTTCTGACGGATGGGCTGTGGTGGAACGATGGCGGATACATGCCTGGTGCAGTGTGTCTCCGCTCACAACCGCAGCCTTGGCCCATAGCGTTGCGGTCAAGCCAAACGCGACGCCGCGCGAATCGCCTCGACATTCGCGTCCGAGCCTATCGTTCGCGCTGAATCGCGCTTCGGCCTACGCGCTCCGCCGGCGCTCTCGTCGGGCCCGGTTCTGAGTGTTTTTGCCCAAGAGTCCGGTCGGTGTGGGACTTCAAAAGCGCGCTCAAGCTTAAGCCGGGCGATCCGTTCCGGCATCCGGCGTGCCTGAAGTTCAGCTCGCGCGGGTAAGACCCAAGCCCCTGACCTCACTCGATCGAGATGATGGTCGCTTGTCGGATGGCCAGCGTCCAGCCCGCGTCGGTGTCTTTCCAGATGTCGGTGAACCGCCGGTGAACGGTCTTGCCAGCATGGGGCGCATCGCCTCGGGGCCGGACGACTTCGAGGCCCATGATGACAACGGAGTCTCCCCTCACCTCCGCGAACTCGACTTGGCGCTCACTTTCCTCGTAGCCGATTTTCCCGCCGCGCAGCCGGGCGAGAACGTCGGAGCGATTGACCACCGCATTGATCGGGGCGTGGACGACAAGGTCCGGCGCAAACAACTTTTCGACGGCATCGAGATCGAGCCGCCGCATGGCATCGCCGAGGCGCGCTTGCGCATCGAGCGCCGCCTGAACCTGGGAATCATCTGTCATGGCGAAACCTCAGGACAAAAATTAGGACACTACTATCCCCTCCGAAAGGAGTTAGTCCCGGCCACGAACCGACGTGCCGAGCTCCAGAAACGAGCGGAAGCCCGGACCGTAGTCGCCCGCTCTCGACGGATACGTTGCGGCGTGCCCGGCGGCAGCCTCCGACGCGCAGAGAGTGGTCCACGCGCTCAGGCAGGGTTCGACGTCCGGCAGCTCGACCTTAACGACGCGCGCGCCGATCCGTTCGAGGTCACGGACTGCGCTGGCGATGGCCGTCGCCACGTCGTCGGAAGCCCGCGCGGTGTATTTCTCGTCGACCCCGACGCGAATCCCGCTTGCACCGGCATCGATCGCGGCGGCGTAGTCATCGAGCGGCGCGCTCAGCGAGGTGTCGTCCCGTTCGTCGCGCCCCGCGATAATGCTCAGGACCAGCGCCGCGTCGGCGACGCTGCGCGTCATCGGCCCGATGTGGTCGAGCGACTCGCCGAGGGGAAAGACCCCGTAGCGACTTACGCGTCCCCACGTGGGCTTAAGTCCTACGATCCGTTCGCCGCCGAGGGAAAGCGGATCGAGCCTCCCGTGTCGGTGCCGATCGCCGCGTAGCACAGCCCCGCCGCCGTCGCGGCACCTGAACCGCTCGAGGATGCGCCGGGCCACAGCGCGGGGTCTCACGGATTTTGCGGGCCGGGAATCTCCGGGTGGTACTAGGCCATCGCGAACTCAGTCAGGTGCAGCTTACCCAGCAGCACCGCACCGGCGGCTTCGAAGCGGTCTACCACGGTGGCGTTCGTGTCCGGCCGCCAGTCGCGCAGCACCTTGCTCGCGCAGGTGGTCGGGACGTCGCGCGTCCAGCAGAGGTCCTTGACCGCGACGGGAACGCCGTGAAGCGGTCCGCGCCGCTTGCCCGCGGCGATCTCCCGGTCGGCGGCTTTCGCCTGGCGCAGCGCCGACTCGTCCAGCACGGTGAGATACGCTCGCAGGCGCGGGTTCAGCTCGCGGATGCGGTCGAGGACGGCGCGCGTAACGTCGACCGACGTGACTTCGCGCTTTTCGAGGAGCGCCGACAGCTCGGACAGCGTTAGAAAGCACAGCGTTTGGGCGGGGATTTCCATATCGTCCTCAGATAACCGCTCTTAGTTGAGCGGCGCGCGAGCTTCAACTCCCTGCGATGCCGCCGCGACGATCCATCCGAGCTGCCGTTACTTCGCTGGCCGCCCTACGCCGGATTCAACTGTTGCCGATACTCAGCTACCGAAATGATTCGCTTTGCGCGGGTGTCCCAGAGAATGCATCTGAAGGCTTGGGGTATGTGAGACAAACTCAAGCGAGTCACACCCGAAAACAGATCCCGATATTCGTTGTGGCATGCAGCCAAGCAATAGTTCGGAATCTTGGAGGATAAGTGGTGAATGTGGTGATAGGCAATATTGGCGGTAAACCAGTTCAACCAGCGAGGTAAAATCAGAAAACTCGACCCGTCGATCGCGCCGGTATCGTAGTCCCAATCCTTGTCCTCGGTCGCATAGGAGTGCTCAAAATTATGCTGAACGGTAAACAGGATAATTCCGGCTCCGCCGGCAAGCGATCCACTGACCAAATAAATAGTAAAGAATAGCACCGGTCCGAATGCCCAGCACATCAATACCCATATGCTGAGAAGAACGATATTGTTCCAGGACATATGCACGTATTCTTTGTGAGTTTTCCAATAACGCGTTTCGAAACTCGCAGCGTGCGCCCTCATCGACACGCTCGGTTGCGCAAGTTTCCTCCTGGCAACATGGTTCACCATGGCGATACTGCCTTTGAGCCAGGTAAAGCGCGGGTTCAAAATCACATATATAAGTCCGGCGAAAGGAGCCAGCGCGATGCTGCACTTGCGTCTATACATGCGCTGCTGCGCACCGGTCATCGCCGCATATTCATCCACCGACAGCGTGGTATAGACTCCGCGGTACTTGTCCCAATTGCCGTTGTTGGCGTGATGATAGTTATGATGCCGCGACCACACGTATTGCGGCATTCCGGCGACCACCCCCAGGATAAAACCGAACGCGCGATTGAGCCGGCGGGTACAAAACAGGCTGCCATGGCCGCATTCATGCATCAGCACGAACGCGCGCACAGTGAACAAGCTGATCGGTAACACCGCGGCAGCGGTGAGCCAGTAGGAAACGTGGACACTCAACAGAACAGCCCACCAAAGAAGCGCAAGTGATGCCAGCGTGGTCAGAACTTGCGTCAGTCCTTTGACATCACTGGTTTGGGCATGCCGACGAATGATGTCCGGCTTGAGTTCCTTTATCCGTTGGACCGACGACATCTCGCAGCAAAGTATCACGATGCTTGCCGTGACGAAACCTTGCGGCGGCTCGAACTGTAAGTCTTCTGGAAGGCGGGGCTATTCCGTCGTCGAATTCGTCACCTTCTTCCGCGAGAAGAGCAGGGCGACAGGTAAACCGGGATTTCCTTTTTGACTTTCCAATTCCAACTCGTTCCATATATCGAACGGCCTTCGTCTGCAATTAGGACGTTCCCATCGCTTTAGTGCTCCGGCCGGTCTTGCGCGAACGATGCCTGCTGGTTTGCGTGCAACGCGGCGCTGTGTCGAAGGCGCGGGCTTCGCTTCAGGATGAGGCGGTCAGGCGGCTTCGGCCAGCTCCTCATCGCTGCCGAGCGCCTCGCCTCTTGTCGACCGTTCCTCATCCATGTAGTTGGTC
>DASPQS010000014.1:0-7405 GCA_035624865.1 Binataceae bacterium (SeqCode)
GAAATCACGAGCAGGAACCCCGTATGCGCCTCGAGCGTCTCGCCCCGCTTCTCGATCGGCAGGATCCGCCGATGGTCGGAGAGGGGATGGATCAATACGGTGGTGTCCTTGCGCGCTTCCACGATTTCGTCGAGATAGCAGAGCGCGCCGCGGCGCACCGCCTGGGTCAGCGGTCCGTCAACCCACACCGTCTCGTCCGCCGTGATAAGGTAGCGTCCGACCAGGTCGCTGCCGGTCAGGTCCTCATGGCAGGCGACTGTGATCAGTTCCGTCGGCCCCTCAGACAGCGAGGACAGTTGATGCGCCATGTGCTCGACGAAACGAGTCTTGCCGCACCCGGTCGGCCCCTTGAGCAGCACCGGCAGGCGGGCGTTGTAGGCGGCGGAGAAAATCCCGACTTCGTCTCCGATCGGTAGATAGTAAGGAGCGCGCGCGGGGTCTAGATGGCGGACTTCGGCGCCCTCACGGCTGCCCTGCATCCGGCTGTCAAATGTCCTGTGTTCAATAGGCATGAGTTACCTTTAGCGCGAAAAGCGTACTTGTGTCTCGCAATTGTAGGGAAGCATAGGCGATTACATCAAGGCGAGTTTCAAGCCTCCCACCGACGCTTGAGACGGGCACCGCCCGCTGTGTCTTCGATCACATATCCCATGCTCAGCAACTGGCTGCGGATCGCGTCGGCTCGCTTGAAATCCTTGTTGCTCCTGGCTGCCGCTCGTTCCTCGCTTAGCCGAAGCACCTCGTCGGGGGGCGGACGATGAGCCTCCTCGCGCGCCTGTGCCAGCCGTAGTCCGAGTACTGAGTCGCATGCGATGAGTGCACCCCAGATCCGGCGATCCTCGCGCCGGTAGGCCTCTGCGACAAGTTCCAGCACAGCCGCCAGCGCCTGCGCGGTGTTGAGATCGCTGTTGAGCCCATCTTGAAAGCGCTCGCAGTATGGCTCGGTCCATTGCGCCTCGGCATCCACGACCGAATCCGGCAACGATGCGGCAAAATTGTAAAGATATTCGAGATTGCGCTCCGCCGCGCGCACCGCGTCCAGGCTGAACGCCAGTTCCGATCGATACTTCGCGCCCAGGCACAATACCCTGAAGGCGAGCGGATTGATTCCCGCCGCGACGAGGTCTTCCACGACCGGGAACCTCCCTGCGCTTTTGCTGATCTTCGCCCCTTCCATCCCAACCAGGAATGCGTTGTGGACGAAGTAGCGCACGAAGGGCTGGCCCGTCGCGGCCTGCGATTGCGCGATCTCGTTCTCGTGATGGACCGGGATATGGTCCAGGCCCCCCGTATGGAGATCCAGCGTCGCGCCCAGATATTTCATCGACATCGCGGAGCACTCGATATGCCATCCCGGATAGCCTCGACCCCATGGCGAATCCCATTGCATGATGTGATGGGGCTGGTTGAGCACCCACAGCGCGAAGTCGTGCGGACTCTTCTTGTCGGGCGAATGCTCGAGGCGTTGCCCCGAATGCTGCTCGTCGAGACTCTGCCGCGACAGCCGCCCCATTCGCGACGGCCCGCGCCATTTCTCCACATCGAAGTACACCCCCGAAGGCGCGACGTACGCGAGCCCGTTGCTCAGAATGCGCTCGATGAGCGCGATCATGTCCGCTATATGCTCGGTCGCCCGGCACAGCAGTGGCGGCGGGGGAAGTTCGATATTCAGCAGCCCGCAGTCATGCTTGAACTGCGCGATATAGCGATCCGCGATTTCTAACGGCGACTTGCCCTCCGCGCGCGCCGTCTTCTCGACCTTATCCTCACCCGCGTCCGCGTCCGACGTCAGATGGCCAACGTCGGTGATATTCATCACGTGGCGGACCTTGTAACCATTGAACTCGAGCGCGCGGCGCAGCGTATCGACAAAAACGTACGCGCGCATGTTGCCCAGATGCTGCGGCAGGTAGACCGTCGGGCCGCAGGAATAAAAGGTCACCTCAGGCGGGTTCGCCGGACGAAACTCCTCGAGGCTGCGGGTCAGGGAATTGAAGATGTGAAACGGTTTCACGGTCGCGTAATAATTAGCCTACCGTGCGTGAGCCGCGACAAACAAGCCGATTTGGCTCAAGACCTCACTTGCCCGGTCACGACTCGGGCGGAGCGGCGCGCTTGAACCGATCGCTGCGCACACCGCCCGCATAGCGCGAGCCGGCGATACGCTTGTATTGCCAGTCGGCCAGCCACGCGTAGCCCGGCACATACCATAACCATGCCAGCAGCCCGCGCATTCCATGCTGACGGCGGAGCACCTCATTCACTGCCCGCGCCCCGCGCCATACGCGTCCGCGGTCGTCGACCACGTGCAGCTCGTCCATCAAATCCTCGGTCCGCAGTCCGGGGAACTGCGCGCGCCGCTCGTCGTCGTGAAGATCGATCAGATCGATCGCGTCGGAATTGTCGAAGATCCTCACCGCCTCGGCACTAAGACGGCACAAACTACAGTCGCGGTCGTAGAGCACGGCCAGACGGTTCGGCTTCGCTCTGCCGATCGTCTCTTCCGAGGACGGCTCGAAGGAATAATCCATGTGACGATCAGCGCCGCGACAACCTCGGGTCTAGCGTCTGACGGCGGCGCTTCATCGTCTCCTGGATTATTCGCCATTCGTATCCGTCAACCAGCGATTTCCATCCCGCCTCGACCGAGTTCGCCGACTTGGCCAACGTGGTCCAGCTCGCATTCCCGTCGGAGAACTTCTTCACCGACATCACTTCCGCTTCGGTCGATTCACCAGTCGCGTGAGTATAAGTTTCGGTGACTCGTACCCCCTCAAGGAAGGGGAAATGCTTGAGCAGCGCCTTGCGCAGGGCGACATCGAGCGCATGAACCACGCCCACGCCGCGCGCGGCTTCGGTATCTTCGGTGCCGCCGATTCTCACGACCACTGTCGCGTCAATCGTCATGCGGCCCTCGTAAGAGTCGTCGATTACGCGCCGGCGGATAATTTCGAACGGCGCAACATAGTCGGGCGAGGTCCGTAGCTCGGCGAGTTCTCGCGAGGCCTGCGGAGCTTCAGCCTCATAAAACATGGAATCTGTTGGAGCCACCAGTTTCACACCCGTTTAGTTTGCTTTATTGTAATTTTAATTGTCGCAATACGTCGATAGTTTGTTCAAGTTACTTTTATCCGTACTAAAATGCCTGATTGCTAATCCTGCTCATCCAGGCCAATCACATCGCGAGTCCGCCGTCGATCTGAATCACCGCGCCCGTTATATACGCTGCGGCGTCAGATAGCAGGAATGCCGCCATCGGAGCCACGTCTTCAACCTTGCCGAAACGTCCCAGCGGGATCAGGTTAAGCGCCGCCGTCCGGTTTTCCTCCGGCAAGCTCAATGTCATATCGGTCTCGATAAACCCGAGTGCGAGCGCGTTGACCCGCACCCCCATCCGCCCGAGCTCCTTTGCCATCGCCTTGGTCATTCCGATCAGCCCGGCCTTGGAGGCGGAGTAATTTACATGTCCCGCCATCCCGACCAATCCGCTGATCGAAGTTACGTTCAGCACCACGCCGCGTTTTGCCTTCATCATCATGAAGGCAGCCGCCCGTGCGAAGTTGAACGCTCCGGTGAGATTGGTCCGGATCACCTCGGCCCAGTCCTCCTCGGTCATCATCACCAGCAGCTTGTCGCGGGTGAGGCCGGCGTTATTGATCAGACCGTCGATCGCGCCAAATTCCTTCTTGACCGCGTTGACCATCTCGCGCACGCCCTTGAGGTCGCCAACGTCAACCTTGAAGGTGAGGGCCTTCACCCCGAGCGCCTCGATTTCGCGCTTGAGTTCCGCGGCTTGGGTCTCACTCCTCACGTAATTGAACGCGACGTTGGCGCCTCGCCTCGCGGCCTCGAGCGCAATCCCTCGCCCGATTCCGCGAGCCGCTCCCGTAACGATTACGCCTTTGTCTTGAAGGTCCCTCACTTTATTCCATCGCGCATTCGATACCCCGCGGTTGTGGCGGGGTTCGGGGGCGCTGGGCCGCGAGCCGGCCGGTGCATTCCGCTCCAGGAACGCACCGGCAAAGCAAATTCGCCTGTGTTGAAATCCCCCGACCGGCGTGACGGCCCGATGCCTTAGCCGCGGTCATGGGCTACTGATCGCTTCAGACGCTGAACGAAGAACCGCAACCGCAGGTTCGGCTCGCGCGCGGATTGTCAAAGCGGAAGCCGGCGTTGTGCAATCCTTCGACGTAATCGAGCGTCGTTCCCGCAACATAAGGCAGCGAGATCTCGTCGACGAAAACGTTGATTCCCTCCAGCTCCGTCACGATATCCCCGTCCTTGCGGGTGTCGAAGTTCATTGCGTACTGAAAACCTGAGCATCCGCCGCCAACCACTGAGATGCGCAACCCCTGATCGGCGCCCAGCCCCTCTTTCGCGTGCATCTTCCGGACGGCCTCGACCGCCTTCTGTGTAAGTTTCACGCCCGGCATGGACGCTCCAGCCTCGGGCGGATTGTATTGTTGAGTTTCCTGGGACATTGAAGCCTCCGGCACATTACGGGTGATTCTCTACCCGTGTCCTGGTTCTAGTTTAGCGCAAAGCCGCGTCGCGGCCTATCGCGACTCAGCGGTGCCAAGGAGGCCGTATCCGTGGACCGCGATGCTATAATCATAAGGCCGCTCGGCGCCGGATCAACCTCGTCGAGGTCACTTGCTTGATGTGGCGCAGCCTGAGCCGCCGCCGCTGATACGGCCATGTCAGCGCGCGCCTGGGTTCGATCAGGATTACGGGAACAAAGTGATCAACCTCGAAGCGATCGTACGCGAAACCGCCCGCGCTCAGGGCTTCGTCCTGGTCGGATTCGCAACACTCGGAAGGCTCGAGCAGCGCGAGGAATTCTTCAGCCGATGGCTCGCCGATGGGCGCGCGGCTGAAATGGGCTGGCTGGCTCGGGATCCGAATCGCCGCCTCGACCCTCGGATGCTCGACCCGCGCCTGCGTTCCGTCGTCAGCCTCGCTTTCCCCTATGCCGCACCTGCACCGCCGCCAAATGACTGGAAATCCGAGCTGCGCGGGCGCATCGCAGCCTACGCGATGGGACCCGACTATCACACGGTTGTGCTTGCGCGCGCTCAAACGGTGGCCAGGGCGCTCGAATCGGCCCGGCCCGGCATCGTGACACGCACTTACGTGGACACCGGCCCGGTGCTCGAGCGCGAATGGGCGGTCGAGGGCCGCATCGGATGGTTCGGGCGCAACACCAACCTGCTCAACCAGTATCACGGCTCGTATTTTTTTCTCGCCGAAATTTTTACCGGCGCCGATTTCGCCTCCGCAGCCGAACCCTACCGCGATCATTGTGGTTCCTGCCGCCGATGCCTGGAATTGTGCCCCACGGATGCGCTGACAGACGGCTATCTTCTGGAACCGCGCCTTTGCATCTCATACCTGACCATCGAGCATCGCGGACCGATTCCGCCCGAGCTCCGGCCCAAGCTTGGCAACTGGATTTTCGGTTGCGATATCTGCCAGGAAGTCTGCCCGTGGAACGGCGACGCGGCGCGCTCGGCGCGGGTCAACCCCGATCTGGCGCCAAATCTCGCGGAATTGATGGCGCTCGACGAAGACGGATTTCGCCGGCTCTACGGCAAGACCGCCGTCAGCCGGACCAAGCGGCGCGGCTTGCTGCGCAACGCGGCAATCGCGCTCGGCAACAGTGGCAATCCTGCGGCGGTTCCCGTTCTTGCCCGCACCATCGAAGCGGAAATCGAGCCGATCGTGCGGTCACATGCCGCGTGGGCGCTCGGTAGGCTCGGCGGTGCGCAGGCCCGCTCCGCCCTCGAAAGCGCGCACAGCCGCGAAATCGAATCTTTGGTCAAAACCGAAATCGAAAGCGCGCTTTCAGCGCTTTTGCCTTGAGCCGCTACCCGCAAATGGAATAACTCTTGATCAGGCGGTGACACGCGATGAACGACGTTCGGCGTGAATTCTCGATGCTGGTGGCGCGCGAGCCGATTCCGCTGGCCCGTGGTGCTTTGCTTATCGCTAAAGAGGAATACCCCGACCTCGACATCGAACAATATCTGGACCGGCTCGCCGCGCTGGCGCGCGAGGCCGAACCAATCGTGCGGGCCGGCGCCGACACTGTCGAAAAGGTGCAATTGCTCTCCGAGTTCCTCTTTGTGCGCAAAGGCTTCGAGGGTAATCGCGACCATTTCAGCGATCCGCGCAACTCCTTTCTCAATGACGTGCTCGAGCGCCGGCTCGGAATTCCGATCACGCTTGCCCTGGTCTATCTCGAGGTCGGCCGCCGTCTGGGCCTGAATCTTTTCGGCGTCTCCTTTCCCTCGCATTTCCTGGTCAAAGCGGTGGATGAGCGCGGCGAGCTGATTATCGACCCCTTCAACCAGGGCATGATCCTGGGCCTCGATGAAATCCGTGCCCGCCTTGCTCAAATCTACGGTCAGCCCGTCGAAGTACAGCCGGCCATGCTCAAGGCGGTGGGCGCCCGCCAAATCCTGGCGCGGATGCTGCGTAATCTCAAAAATATCTATTCGACCGCTTCGGATTGGCCGCGCGCGCTGGCCGCGCTCGACCGCATCCTGATGCTCGAGCCGCGCTCGGTCGACGAACTGATCGAGCGCGCCGCGCTGTACGAGCGGCTCGAATGCTTCAGTGCCGCGCTCGAAGACTATCAGAGCTTCCTGACTCAAGCGCCCGACCATCCCGCCGCCGACAACGCGCGCGATTCGGTCGTGCGCCTGGTACGCCAGGTTGCCCGGATCAACTGACCCGATGGCCCGCAAGCGGTAATGGCGTCAGGCGGCCCTCACGAATTCTTCGCGGCCAGCGCCGCCGGCGTCGCCAACCGCGACTTGCGGACGAAGCTCGAACGGACCACCGGACGCCATCTCGAACAGGTCGCGGCCACTCGCGCCGAATTCCCGCCGTTCGACCACGAACGCGACGCCGCCCGCCGGATCAAGGAAGATGCCATCGGCCGGCTCGACCAACTCCTGATCCAATTGAAGGACCGCCTCGAGGCCAACGGCGCCAAGGTCTTCGTCGCCGCCAACGCCGAGGAGGCCCGCAACTACATTCTGGACGTCGCCAAAAAATGCGGCGCCAGGCGTGTGGTCAAGGGCAAATCCATGGCGACCGAAGAGATTGAACTCAACCCGGCGCTGGCGCGGGCGGGGATTGAGGCAATCGAAACCGACCTCGGCGAATATATCGTCCAGCTCCGTCATGAGCGCCCCTCGCACATCATCACACCGGCGATTCACCTCTCGAAGGAAGACATCGGCAGCCTCTTCAGTGAAAAACTCGGCATCCCATTCACGACCGAACCCGAGCGGCTGACCGCCGTTGCCCGCGAACGCCTTCGTCCGATCTTCCTGAACGCCGACATGGGGATCACGGGAGCGAACTTCGCCATCGCCGAAACCGGCACGCTCGTCCT
>DASPQS010000015.1:0-7238 GCA_035624865.1 Binataceae bacterium (SeqCode)
GCGGCACAGGTTACTTCCTTGACCAGGTCGCGCCCGACCAGTCCCGGCGACGCCTTGGCTTTGGCAACCAGCTCCGCCGCATCGAGGTTGACGCTCGAAATCACCGCCTCCTGCGCGCCGGTGGTGCGGATATGGCGGACCAGGGCGCGCGTGTCGATTCCCTCGATCCCGACCACGCCGGCGCGTTCGAGATATTCGCCGAGCGCCATCTGCGACCGCCAGTTCGACGGGCGTGGGACATACTCCTTGACGATAAAACCCTCCACGTAGACGCGGGCCGACTCCTCGTCCTCCGGATTTATCCCGACGTTGCCGATCTCCGGGTAGGTCATGCAGACGAGCTGTCCCTTGTACGAGGGATCGGTCAGCACTTCCTGGTAGCCGGTCATCGCCGTGTTGAACACCACCTCGCCGACCGTCTCGCCGATCGCGCCAAACGCGCGCCCGCGGAAGACCCGCCCGTCCGCCAGCGCGATTATCGCCTCCCGCACCCCCATTACGATTTCACCGCTCCGCGTCCGTCGTAAACGATTTGACCCGCGACTATCGTCACCAGCGCCTTTCCCCTGAGCTTCATTCCGGCAAATGGCGTATTGCGGCTCTTCGACAAAAACCTCTCCGGATCGACCGTCCATTCGCAATCGGGATCGATGAGTGTGACGTCGGCGCGGGTGCCCGCGACAAGCGTGCCTGCGTCCTCGAGCCGGAGCAACCGCGCGGGCGCCGCCGACATCATCTCGACCATCCGCACCGCGCCGATCACCCCTTCATGAACCAGGCGGAGCGCGAGACCGAGCGCGGTCTCGAGTCCGATCACTCCGTTGGCAGAGTGGGCCAGCGCATCCGCATCTTCGAATGAAAGCCGTGCCGCCGGATGACCCTGGCCGAAGAGCCTGCCCAGGCGATCCATCCGCTTCGAGGCCGGATCGTGCGGCGCATGGTCGGTCGCGATCATGTCGATCGTGCCGTCCGCTATCGCCTCGCGCAGCGCCTGGACATCGTCGCGGCTGCGCAGCGGCGGCGCCATCCGCGCATTGGGGCCCCACTCCAGCACTGCGCTGTCGTCCAGCGTAAAATGATGAGGCGTAACCTCGCAGGTGACCGCCGCGTCACGGCGTTTCGCGGCGCGCACCAGTTGCAGGGCCTCGGCCGTCGAGACGTGCGCCACGTGAACCTGCGCCTGCGCGCCGATCGCGATCGCGAGGTCGCGCCGCACGCGGATACTCTCGGCGCCGGCCGGAATCCCCGCGACGCCCAGCCGCTTGCTCGCATCGCCCGCGTTCATCGCCCCCTGCCCCGTAAGCGCCCGATCCTCCTCGTGGAGCGAGATCGCGAAGCCCAACCGCGAAATCTTGTCCAACGCTCCGACCAGCACCGCCTCGCTGTCGATCGGGATGCCGTCGTCGGAGAACAGCCGCGCGCCCGCCTCCGCCATCGCGGCGAAATCGGCGAGCTCGCGCCCGCCGAGTCCCTTGGTCACGGCTGAAACCGGGATCAGCCGCGCGCCACCGGCTTCGCGCGCCCGTTCGATCATGTAACGGGCGATTTCGGGAGTGTCGTTCACCGGCGCTGTGTTAGCCATCGCGGCGACCGTGGCGAATCCCCCTGCCGCAGCCGCCAGCAATCCGCTCGCAATCGTCTCCTTCTCGGGAAAACCCGGGTCGCGCAGATGGACGTGCGGGTCGACCAGTCCAGGCACCACCCACAGCCCGGCGCAATCGATTACCAGGGCGTCCGCCGGAGGTTCCAGCGTGCCGGACGGTTCGACCCCGTCCACCTCGCCCTCGGTCACCAGCAGATCGTAAGCCCCGTCGACTCCAGCCGCCGGATCGATAACCCGCCCGCCGGTCAGCATCAACGGCCTCAAGTCGGGCTCTCCCGTTCTCTGAGCGAGTCGACCATCGAGTAGAGCAACACGCGGTCGGGATTTTTTCGCGTCTCGGCGCCGATTCCGAGGCGGACCTGCACCCGTTCGGCGCGCGTGGTCGGGATATTCCGGCCGACATAGTTGGGGCGGATCGGCACCGCGCGATAGCCGCGGTCGATTAACACCGCGAGCTTGACCGCCGCCGGACGCCCGTGCTGCCACAGCGCCGTCATCGCGCGCTGCACTGTCCATCCGCTGTTGATCACGTCGTCGACCAGCACGATCGCGCGGCCGTCCACGTTGAAGGTTTCGGCGCCGTCGATCGCGCGCAATCGCGGGTCTCCGCCATAGACGTCCAGCGCGGCGCAGGGCGGCCGCACTCCGGTTCGCGCCTCAATCAGGTCGCGCAGCCGCATCGCGAGCATCGCGCCGCGGCTCACCACGCCCACTATCGCGATCGCCGTCGGATCGGCGGCGTCGGCGATCGCCTGCGCCGCGATCGCCCCGCACGCGCGCGCGATTTCGGCGGCGTTCATGATTTCCCGCTGCGGGCCGCGCTTGTACGGCTCGTAGCCGCGCTCCTCGGCCTCCTTCACGCTTTCGAACACCGCCAGCGTGCCCTCTTCTATCCACTGCCGGACGTAGCCCGAGAGGTTCTCATCGAAATGGTAGTACCGATGCGAGGTCGCGTGGCCGACGTACTCGACGCGCAGTTCGCGCTCGCAAAATCCGCAGCGTAGCGCCAGCCGCGAACGATTCGAGCCGCAGGCCAGCCGGAAACGCGGACGCAGGTAGGAACCCTCACTGCGCGTGATACAGGTCGGATGAGCGCAGCGGGGCGCGGGATCGTGTTTGAAGCTAATCGGAGGCTCGGGCGCTTGCGGCCGCACCACCCCGCGCGCGGCGCTCTCGAGCATCCATGCGATCAGTGCCATCCGCACCGGAACGCCCGCGGCCGCCTGTTCGAAGTAAACCGCGCGCGGGTCCGTGTCCAGTTCGTAGGCCAGCTCGTCGGTCCGCGGCAGCGGATGCATCACCACGGCTTCCTGCGTGCGGCTCGTGCGCAACGCCCGCGCATCGAAGTGTCCGTAACCTTGCGCCGCGCGATCCTTGTCGGCCAGCCGCTCCTTTTGCAGGCGCGTCACATAGAACGCATCGAGCGCCGCCGGCGGCCGCGCCGCCGGAACTTTTTCCAGCGGATTTTCGCTGGTGAACAGCGCCATCTGATGCGGCGCGCTCGGCGTCAGATAGAGCGCGTCGAGACCGCCGGCGAACGAGGACTTGAGCTCATCGATCGTCACCGTGGAAAACTTGTAATTGCGCTCGGCCGCCAGCCGTTCCAGCACGTACTCCGGCACGTCCATCCCGCCGTACGGAACCGCGACGATATTGGCGCCGAAGCGCGCCAGCGCATAGATCAGCGAATGAACCGTCCGCCCGAACTTCAGGTCCCCACAAATCGCGACCGTCAGTCCCTTAAGCTCGCCCTTCTTGCGCCGCAAGATATAAAGGTCGCACAGCGTCTGCGTCGGATGCTCGCGGCTGCCGTCACCCGCGTTGATCACCGGCACCGGCGCGTACTCCGCCGCCACCCGCGCCGCCCCGTCGCTCGGATGCCGCACCACCAGCAGGTCGGCGTAGGCGGAAACCACCCGCGCGGTATCCGCCAAGCTCTCGCCCTTGGCGGCCGACGACGCTTGCATGTCGGCGGAGCTGATCACCGAGCCGCCCAGCCGATGCATCGCCGACTCGAAGCTGAGCCGCGTGCGTGTCGACGGCTCGTAGAAGAGCGTCGCCATGATCAGGCCGCTGGCGCGCGTCGAGGGCACACCGTCACGCAGATTGTCGGCGAACATGTCCGCCAGCTCGAAGATACGCTCGATCTCGGGTATCGCCAGATCCTCGATCGACACCAGGTCGTATTTGGGCAGGCGGCGCATCGCTTAGCTCTTTTCGCCCCCCACCACGACCGCGTCGACTCCGTCGATTTCGGCAAGCCGCACGTACACCCGCTGTCCCGTCGGCGCCGCGATATTCTTGCCCACATAGTCGGCGCGAATCGGAATCTCATGCTGGCCGCGATCCACCAGTACTGCCAGTTGAATCGATTCGGGCCGCCCCAGGTCCGCCAGCGCCGTCAGCGCCGCGCGCACCGTGCGCCCGGTGTAGAGCACGTCATCGATCAGGATCACGCGTCCGCCGTCGAGCGCAAACGGGATGTTGCGTCCCAACAGGCGCGGATCTCCGGGCTCGCCCTTTCCGTCGTCGCGATACGACGAGATGTCCAGCGTGCCGACCGGGACCTCGCGTCCCCCGTCCTGGCGCAGCGCCTGCGCCAGCCGTTCGGCCAACGTCGCCCCCCGCCGCACGATACCGATCAGCGCCAGATTACCGGCGCCGTCGTTGCGCTCGGCGATTTCGTGCGCAATCCGCTTGACGCAGCGCGCGATCGCCTCGGCGTCCAATGCGAGTGTGGGCTTGCTGCTCATCACTTCCGTCCGCCGCCGGCTCCACGGCAAAACGGATCCTCGAGGCAAAAAAAATCCGGCCTGCGGACGCAGCCGGAACTAGCTTGAAATGGTCGCATTTTCATCACCTTTTCGCCCTCGCGGGAGCGAATTAAAGGCTTTCGACTATTATGACCTTGGCCCTACGCCTGGTCAAATCCGCCGGCCCGGCGTTGTCAACAGGCTTCGTACCGAGGCCCCGCCCGGCGCCTTACCGACCGTCGTGCGATGACAGCAGTCGCTACTGACCCTGAAGCACCGGTTGGATCGTAAGCTTGGACTGCAGATTATCGAGCGACTCCTGAACCCCTTCCGCGGCGATATCATGCGCGCGGACCCACCGCGCCCCGCGTTGGATAAAGTTGGGCAGGTCGAGAATATTCTGCGTCAGCGCCTGCTGCTCCTTCGCGAACTTCGCGGTCCATACAACCTGCTTGCTGTTTTCATCCACGAAGTGCAGCGTAAATGCCACCGCCGCCGGGGTCTGCGCGGCGTAGTCGTATCCGACGCGCTCGCGGTAGCGATTGAGCGCCCCGTAGATCACGCCGTCGGCTGCGACCTTGCGCCCCAGTTCGATCGCATTCTGATCCATGTTGGCCTGGGTGGTCGGCGGCAATTGCTGCATCGCCGACAGGACGTCATCCTGCGGCACCACCTCCCAACCACCCATCATCGAGGCTCGCGCATAGACTTCCGCGCTGACCGACTCGGAAGCTCCGGCCTCCAGGGTCTGGTCGATCTGGTCTGGCTGATCGATCAGCGGCATCACCGCGATTTTGTGGATAACCACCGCTTTGATCGAGCGAACCGAGCGAACGTCGAGACCAGGCGTCCGCGTGAAGCCCGGAATACTTCCCACCGCGTCGCCCATCGCCTGCACTACCGGAGCGTTCTGAACGTCCTGACAGGCGGAGGCCGCGATCAACGCGACGGCGGCGAGGGTCGTGCCAACCCATGTGCGAACCCTCACGATACCACCTTGATCGAGAGCTCCTTGAGCTGGCGCGGGTCGACTTCGGACGGCGCTCCACTCATCGGGTCGACCGCCTTCTGGGTCTTGGGAAAGGCCATCACGTCGCGCAACGAATCGGTTCCGCACACCATCATTGCGATACGATCGACGCCGAACGCGATCCCGCCGTGCGGCGGCGCACCGTAGGCGAGCGCCTCCAGCAGGAAGCTGAATTTGCCGATCGCCTCCTCTCGCGACAGACCCAGGATACGGAAGATGCTGATTTGCAGCTCCGGGTCGTGAATCCGGATCGATCCGCCGCCCATCTCCTGGCCGTTGAGCACCATGTCGTACGCGAGCGCGCGCATTTTTTCAGGAGCCGAATCGATCAGTCCCACGTCATCCGGATGAGGTGCGGTGAACGGATGATGCGCCGAGACCAGCCGCTTGTCCTCTTCGCTGTATTCGAACAGCGGAAAGTCGACGACCCAGAGAAAACGCATCGCCGCCGGGTCGGGCAGGTTGAATCGGTTTCCGAGCTGGAGCCGAAGATCACCCATCACGGGACGGGCCTTGTCCTTGCGCGCTGCCACCATGAGCAAAGTGCCGCCGGCGCCAAGACCGGAGGTGGCGGCCACGCGCGCGCGTTCCTCTTCGCTGACGTGACGCGCGATCGGACCCTGCCACGCCCCGTCCGCCGCTTTGGCCCAGGCCAGGCCGAGCCCTTTCTGCGTACGAAGCGCCTCCGCGATCTCGTCGAGTTCGCGCCGCGACAGCTGATTCCCCCCCGGCAGCGCGATCCCGTAGATCGAGTCGCCGCGCGCGAGCGCGTCCGCGAAGACCTTGAAGGAAGTACCGGCAAACGCCGCCGTCAGATTGCTCATTTCGAGGGCGAAGCGCAGGTCGGGCTTGTCGGAGCCGTAACGCTCCATCGCCTCCTCGTAGGGCATCCGCGGGAACGGCGGCTCGAGCTTGATACCGGCGGCGTATTCGTACACCGACGCCATCATGCCCTCGGCCACCGCCATCACCTCATCGGGCCGCGGACCGGTCATCTCGATATCGACCTGGCTGAATTCGGGCTGGCGATTCGCGCGCAAATCCTCGTCGCGGAAGCATCGCGCAATCTGGTAGTAGCGGTCGAAGCCGCTCACCATCAGGAGCTGCTTGAGCAATTGCGGCGATTGCGGCAGTGCGTAGAACTTGCCCGGATTCACCCGGCTCGGCACCAGGTAGTCGCGCGCCCCCTCGGGCGTCGATCTCCACAGAATCGGCGTCTCGACTTCGATAAAGCCCTGGCCGTCGAGCCACGCACGCACACCGCGCAGCGCCTGATGGCGCCGGCGCAGGTTGCGCTGCATCTCGGGACGCCGCAGATCGAGGTAGCGATACTTAAGGCGCAGTTCCTCGGCGGCGGTTTCGACTCCGGCACCCAGCGGAAAAGGGGGAGGCAGCGAAGCGGAGAGGATTTCCGCGCCGGCGACCACCACTTCGATCTCGCCGGTCGGCAGCTCCTTGTTGATCGTGCCCTCAGAGCGGAGGACGACTTTGCCCTTGACCGCGAGGTAGTACTCCGAGCGGACGCCCTCGGCCACTTCGTGGGCCGCCGGCGCCTGCGCCGGGTTGAACACCAGCTGGATGATTCCTTCGCGGTCGCGCAGATCGATGAAGATAAGCCCGCCGTGATCGCGGCGCGTTGCGACCCATCCCCACAGCGCGACCTCGCGGCCCGCGTCGCTGGCGCGCAGGGCGCCGCAGTAGTCGGAACGCGGCCACGGCGGCAACGGTGAATATGCGGCTTTTGTCGCCATCAGTCGTGTCGGAAAGGATACCTGTCAGAGTTGACGTACGGAATAGTCAGGCCGGATGCGGCGCCTCGGCAGCGGTTCTGATCGCTTCCGCCACCTCGTCC
>DASPQS010000016.1:0-14634 GCA_035624865.1 Binataceae bacterium (SeqCode)
GGTGGAGATGTGCGGATGGGTCCGCGGATCGAGGTCCGGGTTCACGCGGAGGCTGACCGGTGCCTGGATTCCGAGTCGGCGGGCGACTTCGCTCACGCGATGAAGCTCCGGGCGCGACTCGACATTGATCATGAGGATGCCGGCCTTGAGTGCGGCCTCGATCTCCGCGTCAGTCTTGCCCACGCCGGAAAACACGATCTTGCGCGGATCGGCGCCGGTGCGCAGGCAGCGCATCAGTTCGCCGACCGAGACGATATCGAAGCCTGCGCCCATGTCGCCGAAGAGCTTGAGCACACTCAGGTTCGACAGTGCCTTCATCGCGAAGCAGATCAGGGTGTCGCTGCCCTTGAAGGCGTCGCTCAGAACCCTGAAATGGCGGCGCAGCGTGCGAGCGCTGTAAACGTAGAGGGGAGTGCCGAGAGCTTCGGCGAGCTGGTCGGTGGCGACGTCTTCGGCGAAGAGCCGATTGTCCTTGTAAGTAAAATAATTCATCGGTTTATCTGTTAAATCCCGGGTGGCCCGGCTGCCGCGGGCGATCAGGTTCTGCGTCGGGCCCAAAGGCTTCCAGCAGTGACGCTGCTTTTTATCACAGGCGGCGGTGGCGCAAAAAGGGGCGCCCGTCGGCTCGCCGGCTGGTTCGCATCCATCTAAGGTGAATCCGGCGGCGGAGCCGAGCCTGGAAGGCTAAAATTCTCGGGGTTGGGCGGCGCAGCGGGCTTGACTCTAGTGAATTCCACCTCGTTGGAGGGTTCGCTGATATATCCGTCGACGGTCTTGGCGACAATCTGATAGCGGTAGCGGCTATTCGGGGTGGTCTCGCCGTCAACGTAACTGAACTCGTGCTCGACCGAGAAGCGCTCCCTGTCGGTCACCGGGAGCTCGACCAGCGGATCCATCTTCCCGGGGGCGGTCCCGCGAAGAATCACAAAACTTCCCAGATCACGCATCAGATGACCGCCCACGTAATGGGTCGGGCGGTCCCACGAGAGCTTGATACCGGCAGGGTCGGGAGATGCGCGCAGATCCCGGATTTGCTCGGGGCGTACCAGTTCGGGCGCCACTGGAGCACTCTTGACCCCGCATGCCGAAATCCACGCCGCCAGGGCGATAGCCATTAAACCGGATTTTCTCCACCGCATCGTCGCTGTCATCCTCATCGCCGCCCAAGCTTCCTGAGCCGCCGCCGCACCGTGGCTGGGGCCGGTCCGCCGACTATTTTACGCGCCCGAATCGAGTTTTCCGGAGTAAGCATCGCGGCGGCATCGCGACCGAACACCGGCGAGTAGCGGCGCAATTCACTCAGATCGAGATCGCCAATCGATCGGCCCGCACTGGAAGTATCGCGCACCAGCGATCCCACGGCTTCGTGCGCCTCGCGAAACGGCACCCCGCGGGCAACCAGATACTCGGCGAGGTCGGTAGCGAGGGCGAACCCGCCCGCCGCCGCCCGCATCGCCGCGCGATTGAAAGCGATTCGCGGCCACAGTTTTGCGAGCAAGCCGAGCACGGGCTTGATCGTATCGAGCGCGTCGAACACGCGTTCCTTGTCTTCCTGGAGATCGGAATTATAGGCGAGTGGCAGTCCCTTGATCACCGTGAGCAACGCGACCAGATCCCCGACGACGCGCCCGCTCTTGCCGCGAATCAGCTCGAGCAGGTCGGGATTCTTTTTCTGCGGCATCATGGAACTGCCGGTGGAGAATTCGTCTGGCAATTCGGCAAAGCCGAACTCGGTGCTGCTCCACAGGATGATTTCCTCGGCCATGCGCGACAGATGAACCATGAGGATCGCCGCGGCAGCGAGAAAATCCAGTGCGAAATCGCGATCCGACACCGCGTCGACACTGTTCTCGGCGATTTGCCGGAACCCGAGGTCGCGCGCGACCATTCGGCGATCGATCGGCAGCGTCGTCGCCGCCAGCGCGCCGGCCCCAAGTGGCATCACGTCCGTGCGCACGCGCGCCTGATCGAAGCGTTCGAGATCGCGCTCGAGCATCTCGGCGTAGGCGAGAACATGATGCGCCAGCGAGATCGGCTGGGCGCGCTGGAGATGGGTGTAACCGGGCATCACGGTCTCGACGTTGCGGCGGGCGACACCGAGCAGCGCCCGCCGCAGCGCGCGCACCAGGCCCATCACCTCGCGGATTTCGTCGCGAAGGTGGAGCCGGAAATCCAGCGCCACCTGATCGTTGCGCGAGCGCGCCGTATGGAGCTTGCGGCCGGCCGCGCCGATTTTTTCAGTCAGCCGCCGCTCGACGGCAAGATGAATATCTTCGTCGGCGAGGTTGAAGCGAAAGCGTCCGCCACTGATTTCGCGCTCGATCTCGCCGAGTCCTGCGACGATGAGGCGCAGCTCGCGCGCATTCAGCAGTCCTACCCTCGCCAACATCCGCGCGTGCGCGATCGATCCCCGGATATCGTGGCGATAAAGGCGGCGATCAAAAGGGAGCGAGGCGCTGAAGGCCTCGACCTCGGGCAAGCGCGGGCGTTTGAAACGGCCGCGGATCAGGCTCGCCGCGGATTGTGCCGGGGCGGGCGCTTGGGTCTTGCCGCGGTGCTGCGCCGCGGTGTGTCGGCGCAGTCTCATGCCGGGACTGAAGAGGTGGCGGCCAAGCCGCCGCCGCGAGCGTTCGCGCGTTCCATGCCCCCGAGGTTCAGCGCGCGGGCGCCGTCCGGCACACGCATCCGCGCGCCGCGCAGGTCTGCACGCCGTTGGGATGCGCCACGTGGACGTCCATTTTGTGGCCGCAACGTGGACAACCGCCGTTGCGTGCGCGCGGCACCAGCTTGGGGGCTGGCCGTGGCGGTCTGAATTGGATCACCTTGCCCAAGGAGATAACTCCTTAGTCCTTCCGTCTGCGGTTCTCATCAGCTGCGACCCGCGCCAGCGCTCGCAGCCGCAACGCGCCGAGCCGGATGAAACCCTCGGCATCGGCCTGGCGGTAGCCTCCAGCGGCCTCGAAACTCGCGATCGCCGGATCGTAGAGCGAATTGTCCGACTTCCGACCAGCTATCCAAACTCCGCCCTTGTAGAGCTTGAGCCGCGCGACTCCGCTCACATTCTTCTGCGTATCGTCGACTAAAGCTTGCAGTGCCTCGCGCTCGGGCGCGAACCAATGACCGTTGTAAACCATCTCGGCGTAGCGCGGAATCACCCCGTCCCGCAGATGCATCACTTCGCGATCCAGGGTAAGTTGCTCCACTGCGCGATGGGCGTGCAGGAGGATGGTCATCCCCGGACTTTCGTAGACGCCGCGGGACTTGATTCCGACGTAGCGGTTCTCGACCAAGTCGACGCGGCCGACTCCGTGGCGGCCTCCGATTTCGTTGGCGCGTTCGATAAGCCGGGCCGGCCCGAGCCTTTCGCTGTTGATAGCAACCGGATCACCGCCCGCGAATTCGATCTCGACGTATTCGGGCTTATCGGGTGCGCTCTCGGGCGCGACGGTCAGCTTGAACATGTCGCCGTAGGGTTCGCGCCAAGGATCTTCGAGGATGCCCCCTTCGTAACTGACGTGGACGAGATTGCGGTCGGTCGAGTACGGCTTCTCGGCGGTGACAGGGACAGGAATTTTCTTTTCGATGGCGTAGGCGAGCATGTCGGCGCGGCCCGCAAAAGGCCAGTCCGGATGGCGCCATGGAGCGATCACGGTCAGGTCGGGTGCGAGACGGGCGAAGGTCAGCTCGAAGCGCACCTGATCGTTGCCTTTGCCGGTAGCCCCGTGGGCGACGGCGTTGGCGCCCTCCTTGCGGGCGATCTCAACCTGCCTGCGGGCGATCACGGGGCGCGCGATCGAGGTCCCCAACAAGTAATAGCTCTCGTAGACGGCGTTCGCCCGCATCATCGGAAAGATGAATTCGCGGGCAAATTCCTCGCGCAGGTCTTCGACATAAAGCTTGCTGGCGCCGGTCCGCAGTGCCTTTTCCTCGAGCCCCGCGGTCTCGTCTCCCTGCCCGACGTCGGCGCAGTAGGCTATGACCTCGCACTCGTAATAGTCCTTGATCCACCGCAGGATTACCGAGGTATCGAGGCCACCGGAATAGGCCAGGACGAGCTTGTCGATCCGCTGTTTGCTCATCAGAAATCGTTGCTGACGGAGCCCTGATGGCTCAGAATCTCAGGCCGCATCAGCCAAAGCATCACTGCCTTTTGGGCGTGGAGGCGGTTCTCCGCCTGCTCGAGCACGACCGATTGGGGCCCGTCGATCACCTCATCGGTGATCTCCTGCCCGCGATGGGCAGGCAAACAATGCATCACGACGGCACCTGGCTTGGCATGTCCGAGCAAGGCGGAATTGACCTGAAAATCCTTGAAGTCGCGCTGGCGAATTGCGGCTTCGCGCTCCTGCCCCATCGAAGTCCAGGTATCGGTGTAGACCGCATCGGCGTCGCTGACCGCGGCCACGGGATCGTTGGTAAGCATCCCGTTTTTCTCCTGACGCAGACGAGCCACGAAACCCTTGTCGGGCTCGTAGCCTGCGGGGCAGGCGACGCGCAGGTCGAAGTGGATCATGGCGGCGGCCTCGATCCAGCTCTGGGCCAGGTTGAAGCCGTCACCGACATAAGCGATCTTGAGCGTGCGCAAGTTGCCGTAGCGCTCACGCAGCGTCATAAGATCGGCTAGCAATTGGCACGGATGGAGCAGATCGGTAAGGCCGTTGATCACCGGCACCGAGGATTCGCGCGCGAGCTCCAGGCATGTAGCGTGCGAAAAGGTACGGATCATGATGAGATCGACCCAGCGCGAGACGTTGCGGGCAACGTCCTTGACCGATTCTCGCTCTCCGATACCGATATCTTGTGGCGCCAGATAGATCGCATGGCCGCCCATTTGCGCCATGCCGGTCTCGAAGGTCAGCCGCGTGCGCAGCGACGGCTTCTGGAAGATCATCGCGAGCGTTCTGCCGCGCAGGTAAGGATGTTCGAGCCCGGTCTTGAGTTCGGCCTTGAGCCTCGCCGCGAGGCGCAGCAGTCCGTCAAGTTCCGAAGCGGTAAGTGAACCGAGGTCGAGAAAATCGCGTTTCATCCGCCGCCTGCTTGACCACTTATACTACCTGATTTTCGGCGGTGATCATCAGGTCCTGGCGGGTTTGAGCGCGCGCTCGATTATGGCGAGCCCGTTGTCGGCCTCCTCGCGCGTGAGGTTGAGGGGAGGCAGCAGGCGCAGGACGTTATCGGCTGTGCCGTTTACAATCAGATGCTCCTTGAGGCACGCCTCGACCACACCCTTGGCTTCGTGGTTCAGGACGACACCGATAATCATCCCGAGTCCGCGCACTTGACGCACATTGGGGCAGGCTTTTGCGATTTCGCGCAGGCGGCTTATCAAGTAGCCGCCGACCTCGGCTGCGTTGGTGATGACACCGTCCTGCTCGAGTGCGTCAAGCACGCCGAGCGCGGCGGAGCAGGCCACAGGATTGCCACCGAAAGTCGAGCCGTGTGTGCCGGGCGTCAACACGGCGGCAATCTCCGATCGCGCGATCATGGCGCCTATCGGCAGTCCGCCGCCGAGCGCCTTGGCCAGCGTTATGATATCGGGCTTGATGCCGGCGTGCTGGTAGGCGAAGAGCTTGCCCGTGCGGCCCATCCCGGTCTGTACCTCGTCCACGATCAGCAGCAACTTGTTGCGGTCGCAGACCTCCCGCAGACGGCCGAGATAATCCGGATGCGGCATCACGACGCCGCCCTCGCCCTGAATCGGCTCGACCATTATGGCAACGGTCTGGTTGCTGATCGCGCGCTCGACCGCTGCGACGTCGTCGTAGGGCACCAGCTTGAAGCCGGGGACAAGCGGCTGAAAGCCGATATGGTACTTCTCCTGGCCCGTCGCGCTGAGCGTGCCGAAGGTGCGCCCGTGGAAGGAGCCGAGCGTTGCGACAATCTCGAACCGTCCGCCGTTGCCGTGGCCCCAGCGACGCGCCAGTTTGAGCGCCGCCTCGTTGGCCTCGGCGCCGGAATTGCCGAAGAAGATGCGTCCGTCGCCGAAGGCGGCGCCCAGGCGGGCCGCCAACCGCGCCATCGGCTCGGTATGGAAGACGTTGGAAACGTGGGTCACCTTTTCGGCCTGGTCCCTGATTGCACGAACAACCCGGGGATGGCCATGGCCGAGGCTGGTCACCGCCAGTCCGCAAAAGAAATCGAGGTAGCGATTCCCGTCGGCGTCGAAAAGGTAGGCGCCGTGCCCGCGCACGAACGCGAGCGGCGTGCAGCCGTACGTGTTGGCGAGGTTCGCGTGGGCGAGTCCGACGATTTCCGCATTGTTCATGGCAATTCCCTTTCGTTAAGCGCTCTCTATAGCGAAAGCGCCTCGCATCAGTCTGGCCCTGCGAACTTCGTTCGCACGCGACGGCTCTTCCCGGGCGGGCAGGCTTCGTGCGACCGGGGACGCACCCCCGGCCCGCCGGCGAGCCAGGATTCTTCACTCCGCACGCTCAGCTCGGAAAGACTCGATGCATCTCCCTAATCTGTGGTCCCGAGCGCAGCGAAGAATCTCATCCGCGTCCCCGGAGCGCTTATCAGGTTCGCGAAGCTTCCATCGTCAGATAATCAATAGTGCCTCATCGCACAAGCGCTCGCGAATCCGTTTCGCGATTCTTGCGAGACCGCGGGGCGCGGGCGGCACGGTTAACCACCTCGGTGCCGACACCCGCGTCGGTGAAAACCTCGAGCAGCAGTGCGTGGCGGACTCGGCCGTCGATCACGTGAGCGGCGCCGACGCCCGCACCGAGTGCCTCGATGCAGCATTCGACCTTCGGGATCATCCCTTCGCTGATCGAACCGCTGGCGATCATTTTCTTTGCGCGAGGGGCTTCGAGAACGGAAAGCAGCCTGCCGCCTTCGTCCTTCACCCCTTCAACGTCGGTAAGCAGAATCAGCTTGGCGGCTTTGATAGCAGCCGCGATCTGGCCGGCGGCGATATCGGCGTTGATATTGTAGGTCTGACCGTCGCGTCCGTGACCGACCGGTGCAATCACCGGAATGAACCCGGCGTCCTGAAGCGTAATGAGCACAGCGGGGTTGACCTCGGCGACCTCGCCGACCAAGCCGATATCCACCGGCGCGGACTTGCCGCTCTCGTCCTTGATTAGAAGCTTGTGTGCGACCAGAAAATCGCCGTCCTTGCCGGAAATTCCGACGGCGCGGCCGCCCTGGCGCGATATAAGCGCGGTAATTTCCTTGTTGAGCTTCTGCAGGACCATTTCGACCGCTTCCATGGTGGCTTCGTCGGTCACGCGCATCCCGCGCACGAAGCGCGACTTGAGTCCGAGCTTGTCGATCAATTGATTGATTTGCGGGCCGCCACCGTGCACGACGACCGGCTTGATGCCGACGGCTTCGAGAAGCACGACATCCTGCGCGAAGCTCTCGCGCAGTTGCGGGTCGAGCATCGCGTGCCCGCCATACTTGATAACGAAGGTATTCCCGCGAAAGCGCCGGATGTAGGGTAGGGCCTCGGCCAACATCTGGGCTCGTTCGATCAGATCCTGCAACGGCTTGCTCCGATTGGTTTTCCCGACAATTGATTCGAATCGACCGGTGTGGCCGGCCCAATTCGCGTCAGGTCGGGCCGATCCGGACGGCTACAAAATGCGCGCACTCGAGCCCGCGCGCAATCCCTGCGGAAGTTCTCCCTCGATCATACAAGCTGGAGAAGCAGCGAAGGGGGCATCTGACAATCCGGGACCGCCGTCTACAGGATGTAACGCGAGAGATCCTCGTTCTTGACGATCGGGTCGAGCCGCTGATGGACGTAGGCGGCATCGATCGGGACCTCGCGACCGCTGAATTCGGGTGCGCTGAAGGACAGATCCTCGAGCAGGCGTTCGAGCACGGTATGGAGGCGGCGCGCGCCGATATTCTCCGAACGCGCGTTGACGACCGCGGCGATGTCGGCCAGCGCGGAAATCGCGTCGCCGGTGAAATTGATGTGCACCTTTTCGGTCTCCAGCAGGGCGACGTACTGCTTCGTCAGAGCGTTTTCCGGCTCGGTCAGGATGCGAACGAAGTCCGCCTGCGTCAGGGGCTTGAGCTCGACCCGGATCGGAAAGCGCCCCTGGAATTCCGGAATCAGGTCGGAGGGCTTGGAGGTGTGGAAGGCGCCGGAGGCGACGAACAGGATATGGTCCGTCTTGACCGCACCGTACTTGGTGTTGACGGTGGAACCCTCGACGATCGGCAGGAGATCGCGCTGGACGCCCTCGCGGGACACGTCAGGCCCATGGGTCGCGTCGTGGCCGGCGATCTTGTCGATCTCATCGATGAAGACGATTCCGGACTGTTCGGCGCGATGGATCGCGTCGCGTGCGACGTTCTCCATATCGACCAGGCGCGTAGCTTCTTCCTGAACGAGAAACTCCATCGCCTCGGGAACCTTGGCCTTTCGACGATGGGTCTTCTTGGGCATGATCTGGCTGAATAGGTCTTTCATATTCACGCCCATCTCTTCCATCCCTTGCGGCGTGAAAACCTCGACGGCGGGCGCACTCTGGGTGACCTCGATTTCGACCTCACGATCGTTCAGGTAACCGTCGCGCAGCAACTTGCGGAGCTTTTCCCGGGTTTCGTGATGCGTATCGGCGTCCGCCACCTGGAGACCGCCAGCCGCCGTGACCACAGCAGGCCGGCGAGTCTTGCCCGGCGGTGCAGGGTAAAGAATGTCGAGCAGGCGTTCCTCGGCGTTCTCACGCGCTTTGACGGCGACGCGCTCGCGCTCCTCATCGCGCACCATCTTGACCGCAACCTCGGCAAGGTCGCGGATCATCGATTCCACGTCGCGGCCGACGTAGCCGACCTCGGTGTAGCGCGAAGCTTCAACCTTGACGAAGGGCGCCTGGGAGAGTTTGGCAAGGCGACGGGCGATTTCGGTCTTGCCGACGCCCGTGGGCCCGATCATCAGGATATTCTTGGGTGCGATCTCGTCGCGGAGTTCGGGCGCGACATTCTGCCGGCGCCAGCGGTTGCGCAGCGCGATCGCTACGGCCCGCTTGGCCTCGTGCTGGCCGACGATATAGCGATCGAGTTCTGAGACGATTTCGCGGGGAGTCATCACGTAAGGAGCTGTCATCGAATAGCGCGGGCAGACACGAACCGCTCAACCCACTTTATCAGTATAATTATTCGGGGCGAATGTTCTACAGCTCTTCGATGACGAACTGGTCGTTGGTGTAGACGCAGATTTCCGAGGCTATCTTCATCGCGCCTTCGGCGATCTGCCGGGCGCCCAGGTCCTTGCCATGGCGGATCAGCGCGCGGGCGGCAGCGAGCGCGAAATTGCCGCCGGAACCGATCGCAATCACTCCGTCGTCGGGCTCGATCACGTCCCCGGCACCGGAGAGAAGCAAGGAGCTTTCGGCGTCGGCCACGATCAGCATTGCCTCGAGCCGGCGAAGGATCCGGTCAGTGCGCCAATCCTTTGCCATTTCGACCGCGGCTCGGCGGAGATTGCCATTGAACTCCTGTAATTTCGCTTCAAACTTGTCGAAAAGGGTCAGCGCGTCGGCAGTCGAACCGGCGAACCCCGCCAGCACCATATCGTTATGAAGCCGGCGGACCTTGCGTGCCCCGTGTTTCATAATCGTTTGGCCTACCGACACCTGTCCATCCCCCGCCATCACGACCTTGCCGCCGTGGCGAACCGTTAAAATCGTCGTCGAACGAACCTTGGGATCGACGCCGCTGTCAGGCTCGCGGATGGGCACGGCGATAGACCTCCTTGAGATGTCTGACGCTCACGTGGGTGTAGCGCTGGGTCGTCTGGAGGCTCGAGTGGCCGAGCATCTCCTGAATCGAGCGCAAATCGGCTCCGGCGTTCAGCAGATGAGTGGCGAAGCAATGGCGAAGACCATGGGGCGTAAGACTCGAGGCGAGGTCAGAGCGCATGATGCGGCGCGCGAGGATGTTTTGCACGGATCGCGCGGTGAGGCGACCGCCGCGCAGGTTGGTGACAACCGGAGCGCGGGGCGCCGCTTCCGCCGGCGTCACGGACCGCCAGGCGCGCAGAGCGTCCAGCGCAGGCTCTCCGATCGGCACGAGGCGATCCTTGTTTCCTTTTCCGCAACGGACCATCACGATCCCTAATTCCTCGTCGATATCCCGCCAGCACAGCCCGGTCAATTCGCCGACGCGAAGGCCGCAGGAGTAAAGCACCTCGAAAATGGCGCGATCGCGAATCGCGGCGGGAGTCGTGGAACCCGCATCGGCGTCAAGGAGAGCGTTGACGGCGCCCTCATCGAGCACCTGCGGGAGGCGTTTTTCGAGCTTTGGCGCGCGCATCGCACGAACCGGGCTGGGCTTGCCGGCGGTTATCTCGCGCCAGCGGAAGAAGGCTTTAATCGCAAAGAGGCGGCGCTGAACCGTTGCCCGCGATGCACCGCGCATCACTGCGGCCAGATAGTTGCGGACGTGGTCGGCGGTGATTGCGTCGGAATCTGCGCTTTTGCCACTGCTGTCAAGGGCGGTACGCCCGCTCATCAGGTACACATTGAAATCCAGCAAGTCGCTCCTGTAGGCACTGACCGTATTCCGCGAGGCGCCGTACGCACCAGCCATCGCAGCGGCAAACGCCTCGATCTCCGCAATCAACTGCCCATCTCCTGCGCGGCGACGACTGCCTCGCGAGAGGCATGCGCGTCGGTTATGCTATCAGCGGTAATGCACCCGCAAAAGCATGCGTCCGTTCAGGAAGCGAGAAAGGCAAATTCGGCCGGAAAGACGGGACGGGGCGTGAACTGCTGGAAATGCGGACGGGAAATCGAGATCAAAGAGCGGGTCGGTTTCCGCGAGCACTGCCCCGGATGCGACCGGGCGCTGCATGCCTGCGCCAACTGCCAGTTCCACGACGCGGCGTACAATAATCAGTGCCGGGAGGCGCAGGCGGAACGCGTAGTCGACAAGGAACGAGCGAATTTCTGCGAATTTTTCGCACCATCCAGCGCCACAAAGGCTAAAATTTCATCACCAGAGGCTGGTGTGCGTGCGAGACTGGATCAATTGTTCAAGAAGAAGCCGTGAATTCTGAGCAGGGGCTTGCCGCGATCGTTCTTGGCGCAGGACTGGGGACCCGGATGAGGTCTTCGCGTGCCAAGGTGTTGCACGAACTTGCCGGCGAACCGATTATCGTGCGTACGACTCGGGCGTTCGCAGCGCTGGACCCCCGTCCGCTTATCCTCGTGGTCGGGCATCAGGCGCGCGAAGTCGAAGCATTGGCGCGGCAACGCTCGCCGCAGACGGATTTGCGTTTCGCGACCCAGACTCAACAGCGCGGCACGGGCGATGCCGCGCGTTGCGCAATCGACGCTCTGCCGGCAAACTTCGCGGGCGACGTGTTGATCGGCTACGGCGATATGCCGATGCTGAAGCCCGCGACGCTGCGGGCGTTTATCGCCGAACATCGCAAGCGGGGCGCGGAGCTTACATTTATAAGCGTCAAACTCAAGGACGCGGGCGCGTACGGACGGGTCGTACGCGATCGCGACGGGAAGGTCGCTCGCATCGTCGAGGCGCGAGACGCAACGAGCGCGGAGCGCGCTATCAAGGAAGTCAATACCGGGATCTACATCGCACGGGCCTCGTTCCTGCGCGCGGCGCTCGCCAGGATTCGTCCCGATAATACACAGCACGAATATTATCTGACCGATATCGTCGCGATCGCCCGGCAAAGCGGCGTTGGCGTCGACGCGTGGCTCGCTTGTGATGCAGGCGAGTTCGCCGGCGTCAATTCACGCGAGGAGCTGGCCCAAATGGAAGTGCAAGTGCGAACAGAGATTAATCGCGCCTTGATGGCGTCGGGTGTGACTATCATCGACCCGGCAACTGCATACATTGGAGCGGAAGTGGAAATCGGCGCCGACACGACCATCGGTCCCAACGTGCAGATCCTCGGGCGCAGTCGAATCGGGTCCGGTGTCGTGATCGAGGGCACGGCGTGGCTGCGCGACGTGACGATCGGTGACCGATGTCATCTCAAGATCGGCGTCCGCGCAGAAGGCTGCGTAATTGGCGAGGAATCCGAGGTCGGACCGTTTGCCAACCTGCGCGAGGGAACGTATCTCGAGGGCCACAACCGGATCGGCAATTTCGTCGAAACCAAGAAGGCCCGGATCGGAAGGGGCACCAAGGCCAGCCATTTGAGCTACCTGGGCGACGCGATCATCGGGTGCGATACCAACGTCGGATGCGGCGTCATCACGGTCAACTACGACGGCTACGATAAGCACGTCACCCGCATCGGCGACCGCTGCATGGTCGGCTGCGACACTCAACTGATTGCACCGGTGACGGTGGGTAACGACGTGTACGTGGCCTCCGGAACAACGGTCCTGCGCGACGCTGGCGACGGCGCACTGGTAGTCTCGCATCATCCGCAGCGCGAAAAGCCGGGATGGACCGAGCAATGGCATAAGCGCCACGCGAATCATCCTAAAGCCCGAACTAATTCGAGCGGCGATGACGATTAAGTAGAGCTTCACGCGCGGCGGGACGCTAAAGTAAGAGCGTATGTGCGGAATAATTGGTTATGTCGGTCCACGTGACGCTTCGCCCATCCTGCTCGGCGGGCTCGGACGCCTCGAATATCGCGGCTACGACTCGGCGGGTATAGCGACGCTTAACGGTGGCGGCCGGTTAGAAATCCGGCGAGCCGTAGGCAAACTTGAGAACCTGCGGCGGCTGCTTCAGGAGTCTCCCCTCGAGGGCCATATCGGCATGGGGCATACGCGATGGGCCACGCACGGACGCCCCTCGGAAACCAACGCCCATCCGCACAAGGCCGGCCCAGTCGCCGTTATCCATAACGGGATCATCGAAAATTATATCGATCTGCGCGAGGCCTTGCTCGGCCGCGGCCACAAGCTGCGCTCGGAAACCGACACCGAACTGATCTCGCACCTCGTCGAGGAGCGGCTCAAGGACGGACGCGGATTGGCCGAGGCCGTGCGCGCGGTGGTTAAGGAGCTGCGCGGTTCATTTTCGATCGTCGTGCTCTCCGAGACCGAGCCCGACAAGCTGGTCGTGGCCAAGACCGCGACGCCGCTGGTACTCGGCCTGGGCGACGGCGAAAATTTCGTCGCCTCGGATATCCCCGCGATCCTCGAGCATACCCGCCGAGCCCTGGTGATGGAGGACGGAGAGCTCGCCGAGCTGAGCGCACACGCGGTCCGTTTGATGAACTTCGAGGGTACTCCGATCGAGCGCCCGCCACGCCCGATCGAATGGGACCCGGTGGTCGCGACCAAGGGCGGCTATCAGCACTATCTGCGCAAGGAGATCGGTGAACAGCCGCAGGCCTGGATCGACACGCTCTCGGGGCGCGCGTCAGTCGGCTCGGCCGAGGTGCGTTTCGAGAAAGATCTGCTACCGCCCGGCGGACCCGAATCGATCGGCCGCATCGTGATGGTTTCGGCCGGAGCCTCATGGATCTCGTCGCTCATCGGCAAGTTCATGATCGAGGAGCTGTGCGGAATTCCGGCCGAGGTGGATTACTCAGCCGAGTTCCGCTATCGCTCCCCTGCGATCGACCAGCGCACCCTCATGATCGCCGTCTCGCAATCGGGCGAAACCGCAGACACGCTGGCCGCGATGGAGGAAGGCAGGCATCGCGGGTCGCATCTGATCGCATTGACCAACACGGTTGACTCGTCCATCGCGCGCAAGGCCAACGCCCAGCTCTACACGCGCTGCGGGCCCGAGATCAGCGTCACCACCACGAAATGTTTCCTCACGCAGATCGAAGCGTTCTACCTGTTCGCGGTCCATCTGGCCGCGCGCCTGGGGCGGCTCTCCGCGCGCGACACCGAAGAACTGTTGCGGCCGGCCTTCGCGATTCCGCAGCAGATCGAGGCAATCTTTGCCCAAGAGCGTCATATTGAGAAGATCGCACGCAAGTACGGTAGGACCCGCGACTTCCTCTACCTCGGACGCGGCATCAACTACCCGGTCGCGCTCGAAGGTGCGCTCAAACTCAAGGAGATTTCCTACATCCACGCGGAGGGCTATTCGGCGGGTGAGATGAAGCATGGGCCAATCGCCCTAATCGACGAGGAAATGCCGGTCGTTGTGATCATTCCCAACGACAATGTCTTCGACAAGACGCTCTCGAATCTGAAGGAAGTCGAGTCGCGCAACGGCCGCATAATCGCCGTCACCGACCATCGCACCGCCGAACTGGAAGAAGTCGCCTGGGAGATTATCGACGTACCCTCGACCAACCGCTTCCTGATGCCGGTGCTCACGACCGTGCCGCTGCAGCTGCTCGCCTACCATATCGCCTGTTATCGCGGGACCGACGTCGATCAGCCGCGCAACCTCGCCAAGTCGGTAACCGTCGAGTAGGCCGCCGACTGCGATCACTCGTAGCGCAGGGCTTCGATCGGATCGAGCATCGAAGCCTTGCGCGCCGGATACCATCCGAAGAACACCCCGACCGCCGCCGCGAACAGAAAGCCGCCAACCACCGAAACGGGCGATATCAGCGTCGGCCAATTCGCCAGCATCGACAACACATTCGACACCACGATCCCCAACAGTGCTCCCGCCAGACCGCCCAGGATACTCAGGAGCGCCGATTCGACTAGGAATTGCAGAAGGATATGCAGCCGCCGCGCACCGATCGCCATCCGTATCCCGATCTCGCGCGTC
>DASPQS010000017.1:0-4136 GCA_035624865.1 Binataceae bacterium (SeqCode)
TCCAGGGACGACTGTGCCGCGATGCGGTGCTTGTGCCACTGGCCGCCGCCGTAATAGGCGAGGCTCCCCGGTGCGGCGTTGCCTTCACCGTTATAGTAGGAGATGCAATCGCGCAGGGGCGCAGTCGCGATGTCGACATGCCGGCAATGCTCCGCATACACATCTTCCGGCCCTTTGCGGACATCGACGACGCGCGCACCGCGTTCGCGCATGGTCCGGAGCAACCACACGACATAGTCGCCGTGCGCGTCAATTGCGTCGGTGAAGTTGAAGCTGCCGCCACCGCCCTGGGGACCGGTGACGATTAACAGGTTGGGGAAGCCGCGGCTATGCAAGCCGAGGAACGTCCTGGTCCCCTCGGTCTCCCACTTCTCCTTCAGGGTGCGGGCGTCCCGGCCGGTGATTTTGTTGAAGGTCGAGGTGCCCATCCACTGGAACCCGGTCGCGTAGATGAGCACGTCGAGGGGATACTCGACCCCCTCGTGGACGACGCCGCGCTCGTTGATCTCGGACACGCCGCGCGGCGCGGTGTCGACCAGATGCACGTGCGGCAGGTTGAAAGTCGGCAGATATTCGTCGTGAAAGGTCGGCCGCTTGCACCCATAGGGATAATAGGGTTTCAACGCCGCGGCGGTCTTCGGGTCCTTGACGATCGCATCCACGCGCGCCCGGATCTGCTCCATGATGCGGAAGTTGGCGTCGAGCTGTTTCTGGATAATCTCTTCCGGGCTCAACGTGCGGTCGTATTTTTTGGGCTCCCTGGTGTCCGGAACCTTGCCCGCCAAGTAATCGTCGTTGGCCTGGATGGCGCTGCGGCCGGCCGAGATCTTGGCGAAGCGTGCGCGCCTTGCGCGGGCCCATCCGGGCTCGTTGGCCCAGGTCGCCCGCTCCTCGTCGGTGGTCGCGCGCTGGTCGCGAACGTCGATCGAGGACGGCGTCCGCTGGAACACGTAGAGCTGGCCGACAACCTTGGCGAGCTCCGGGATTGCCTGCACGGCGGTCGCGCCGGTCCCGATAATCCCCACCCGCTTGCCGGTCAGGTCGATGTTGTAGTTCCATCGCGAGGTGTGGAACGACTCGCCCTTAAACTTCTCCATACCGGCGATGCGCGCCAGCTTGGGCGTCGTCAGGATGCCGTTGGCCAGGAGCACGATGCGCGCACGCATCTTGTCGCCGCGATCCGTTTCGACGATCCAGCGGCCGGATGGCTCGTCCCAGGTCGTGGCCTCGACCGTGGTGTGGAACAGGCAGTGGTCGTAGAACCCGAACTTCTGGGCCATGCTCTGGCAGTATTCGAGGATCTCGAAGCCCGAGGCGAACTTCATCGACGGGACGTAACCCATCTCCTCGAGCAAGGGCAGGTAGCTGTAGGATTCGACGTCGCAAGCGATGCCGGGGTAGCGGTTCCAGTACCAGGTGCCGCCGACGTCGCCGCCCTTCTCGCAGAAACGCACGTCGGTGAAGCCGGCTTCCTTGAGCTTGTGCCACAGCAGTAATCCGCCGAAACCGGCGCCGACCACCAGGATCTCGCACTCGTCGGTCAGCGCTTCGCGCGGGATCGGCGGCTCGGAATAGACGTCGTCAAGATATTTCTTGAACTCGCCTTCCATTGCCATGTAATCGGCGGCGCCGCGGCGGGCTTCCTTGAACACGCGGTATTTGGCCTGCTCTTCCGCATTGAAGGCCGCGCCAGCCGGCATTTCCGGAAGCTCTTTCAGCTTCTGATCGGCCAGGACGGAGTAGCCCTTGCCGGTAATCTTTTCGGAAGCCTTGGCCGCTCGGGTGTTGAAGATTTTCAGGCCTGTCTCAGGGTCGATACGGATGGCAGCGTTCATTTGAGTTCCTTGTGGGTTCCTCATCGGTTAGAAGGTTTCTGTAGCTTAGACAATACCGCTACGGCCGCAGCCCAACGCGCCACGTGCCGTGCCCGGCCCGCCCTTGGTGCCGGGAGCAGTTCAGGACACACTCGTTATCATTACAGCATGCTAACGATATTTAAAGTCGTGGGCACGCTAGCCCGGATGGTTCGATGCGTCAAGGCGGATAGCTGCCCGCAGGCGCGCTTGTGACCGGCTGAAGCGGTTCGACGCCGAATACCCGCGCAAAACGAAGGCAAAAGTTACCCGGACTTCGGCCGATGATGGAAGATTGCGTGAGAGTAGAAGGGGCAGCTTGCGCGCGCCGTGTGAAGTAGTTGGTTTTGACGGGCGCCCTGCCCTTTCCCCTCGACGCGAATCCCGCCGCGGCTAGGCGGCGAGCTTGTAAAACCTGATCGCGTTTTCGCGCATGATGTTCGTGCGGGCCGTTTCGGAGAGTTTGCTCAGGGCGCGCGTGACCTCGTCCACCACGCCTGGATAGGTGCAATCGAAGTGGGGATAGTCGGAACCCCACAGGATATTGCGGTCGAGGCCGAGTTCGCACATCGCGGCGAGCGTGCGCTCATCGGGGTCGAGCGAGAGGTAGCATTGCTCCATGAAGTACTCAGTCGGCCGCCGCTTCAGCCACGGCACCAGCGAGCCCATCTTCTCGAAGTGACTATCCATCCGGTCGAGCCAGTAGCCGACCCATCCGACGCCGCATTCGAGGAACCCCACGCGCAGCCGCGGGAACTTCTGGAGCACGCCGCCGCAGATCATGTCCATGCAGGCGGCCTGCTGCTCGAACGGGTGACATAGCATGTGGAATGAGAAGACATCGTCCGCGTAGCGATCGCCGCCGAGTGTCGGCATCCGGGTGCCGAAGCTCGAATGGACCGAGACGGGAAGATCGAGTTCCTGGGCCTCGCGCCAGAACGGTTCGTAGGCGGGATCGTTGAGGCGGCGGCCGTTGAAGGGATTGGGCCGGATCATGATGGACTTGAAGGTCGATTCTTTGGCGACGCGGCGCATCTCCGTGATCGCCTCGTCGACGTCCACGATCGGCATCGGGGCGACCCCGAACAGACGGTTCGGATAGGCCTTGCAGAAGTCGCCCATCCAGCGGTTGTAGGCGCGGCAGGCGGCGACGGCCACGCGCGGATCCGCGAAGTCACCGTAAATCAGCCACAGTGAAGGATAGAGAACGGCGAGGTCGATGCGCTCGGCGTCGAGCACCTTGACGCGCTCGTGCGGATCCCAACTGCCGGGGAGGATATCGTCCCAGGTGGCAATGCGCGTGCGCTCGGGAGTAAGGAAGCCGCCGGGAATCATCGAGGCGGCGACGGAGCCGCCGGCGAGGCCGCGGCGGCGTTCGCCGTTGATCCAGAACTCGTCGATGCCCTCGGCGCTGCGGCGGACCTGGATTACGCGGTCGCGGTACTGCGGTTCGGTGTAATCTTCCCACAGCGCACGCGGTTCGACGATATGGCCGTCGGCGTCAACGATAGTGACCATGATGGGTCCCTCCCGCCCGGGATGTGCTCATAGCGAGTGAACGTCCGCAGGTGGCGATTTGTCAAGGTCGCGCTAGAGGAGGCGCTCGACGATGCTGAGCGAAAGCGGTTCCTTGAAGCGGACGGCGCCGAGGCAGATTGCGCCAGTCGCGCGGCTCAGGAACTCGGCGTCGCGGGTGACGGTGGCCGAGGCGTCACGGTCGAGCGCGTTCATGATAAAGCCGCAGACCTCGATTCCGCGGCGCGCGGCGTAATCGAGGGTGAGTGCGGCGGCGTTGATGAAACCCGCGCGGTTGGCGACGACCAGGATTAGGCTGAGGTCGAATGTGCGGGCGAGATCCGCGTAACTGTGCTGCCAGTCGATTGGCGCCGCCAGCCCCTCGGTGTCCTCGATTAACGTAGCGTCGCTGTGCGAGATTACGTCGCGGCAGGCCTGTTCGATTCGGGCCCAGTCCGGCAAGGGCGCGCCGTCGGCTTCGGCGGCGGCCGCGGGTGGCAGCGCGGAGCGATAGCGATAGAGGCAGGCGAGATCGGGCGGGAGGTCGGAGGAGGCGGCGGCGAGCATCGCGGCGGCGTCGTCTGCAGGTGGCATACCGTCGCGTTCGACGCAGCCCGTCTGGACCGGCTTCATCACGCCGACACGCATCGCGCGGACTTTGAACGCGAACGCCAGGGCGACTCCGACGGTGGTTTTGCCGGAGCGGGGGCCCGTGCCGCTGATGAGGAAGCTGAGCGCCATTCGATAAGTGACGTACAGGTGCGGCGA